>CAZBKP010000049.1:0-9621 GCA_964492525.1 uncultured Cardiobacteriales bacterium | reverse complement strand
GTCGTTACAATCCGCGCTCCCGTTTACAACGTCTGTTAATCGAACCCATTGCGCAAGCAGCGGCAAACCAACGTGCAGGACGATGCGGACGAGTCAGCGAAGGGATTTGTATTCGCCTATTTAGTAAAGAGGATTTTGAGGCACGCCCTGAGTTTTTAGACCCTGAGATTTTGCGGACGCATCTTGCTTCCGTCATTTTACAGATGGCTCATTTGCGCTTAGGGGATCCTGAGAATTTTACATTTATAGAGCCCCCAGAAAAGCGCCAAATCCGTGAAGGTTACATGACGCTCAAAGAGCTTAAAGCGATTGATTCGGAAAATCGTTTGACTCCGCTTGGGAAAAAGCTCGCAATGATGCCGCTAGATCCTCGCTTTGGTGCAATGATTTTTGAAGCCGTTCGTCATGGCGTTGGGCATGAAGTTGTGATCCTTGTTGCCATGCTCTCCGTACAAGACCCGAATGAACGTCCTTTAGATAAACAGCAAGCTGCAGATGAGCAGCATCGCAGATTTAAAGATAAGCACTCTGACTTTATTGGCTATCTTAATCTCTGGTGGTGGTATCAGGAGAGCTTTAAAAATCGTTCCCAATCACAAATGAGAAACCTGTGTCATAAACGCTTTATCTCATTTATCCGAATGAGAGAGTGGTTTGAGCTTTATCAACAAATTTCGGATATTTTAAAAGGGCATAAAATCGACCTAAATCCATTACCTAAAATTATGGAAGATGCGAATGAGAACACGCAAGATAAAGACCTCTTCCCAACCTTTGCCTCCGATATGATTCATCAATCGCTATTGGTTGGGCTTTTAGATCATGTGGGAACGCTTGGAGAGGATGGATCTTATCAGGGTGCACTCGGTCAAAAATTTAGAATTTTCCCTGGGTCTTCTCTCTTTAAGAAATCATCCAAATGGCTGATGGCGATGGAGATCGTAGAAACCTCCCAAGTCTATGCAAGAATGTGTGCAACGATCCAACCTGAATGGCTTGAACATATTGGCGCGCATTTAATTAAAAAACAGTATAACGAACCGCACTGGAGCAAAAAACAGGGACAAGCCTGTGCAGAAGAAACTGTTCTTTTATTTAATTTAGCGATTATTCGGAATCGTACGGTAAGTTTTGGCAAAATTAATCCTGAGCTTTCTCGTGAATTAATGATAAAAGAGGGGCTGATTCAAGGGGATATTATTACGCGCGCGACTTTTTACAAGAAGAATCTAGCGACGATTGAACGTGTAGAAGAGATGGAAGATAAAATCCGCAGGCGCGATATTTTAGCAGAAGAGTATGTGTTATATGAGTGGTACGATGCAAGGCTTCCTAAAGAGTGCTACTCCGTACAAAAACTCGAGCGTTGGTGTCAGAATCCTGAGAATAACAGTCGTCTGATTTTTACAGAGCAAGATATTTTGGCGCACGACGATGCGCTCAATTTAGATGAGTTTCCTGAGGTGATCGAAAGTAATGGATTGACGTTAAATGCCGTTTATCTTTTTGACCCGACGAAAGAAGACGATGGGATGACGGTTTTAGTGCCTATTGCTGCGCTCAATCTTTTGGAGCAGACGCGATTAGATTGGTTATGTCATGGCCTGATTTTAGAAAAAATTACTGCACTCTTAAGAACACTCCCAAAAGCTTATCGGCGCCAATTTGTTCCACTTCCTGATTTTGCAGCTTCTGTATTTGAGCAACTCACCTTCGGGGAAGGAAATCTCTATTTTCAACTCCATCAAGCTATTTTGAAATTACGAGGGATTTCGATTGAGCCTCATGAATTTAATGAAGAGATGATACCGAATCATTTACGGATGAATATTCGCATAATTGATGCAGGCGGAAAAACCGTCGGGCAAGGCAGAGTACTGAAAGCATTACAGGATCAGTTTTCTCAAAAAGCAGAATCTGCGTTTAAGACGCTCGCTAATTCGCAGGAAAGAAAAAAAGAGAAACAAACATCAACGCTTCAAAATAACGTCAGACTCGATCCTGATCATTGGAAGATAGCAACTTCTCAGCAATTTGTTAGGAATGGAATCACTCTTGTTGGGTATGTGGCATTGGTTGAGGAGAATGAAGGCTTAACGACTCAACTCTTTGATCGAGAAGCAGATGCAGAAAAACAGCATTTGGCGACCCTTGTTTCGATTGCGTCGAATGCTTTACGCAGCGAGATTAAATATCTCCAAAAGCAGTGGCCAAATTTAGGAAAAATGGCGCTTATGTTCCGCTCTGTTGGCACAGAAGAGATTCTAAAATCAGATTTAATGACGGCTCTATTGCAGGATTATTTAACGCTTGAGGCACTTCCGAGAGAGGCTGAAACGTTAAAAACACTCATTGAAACGATGCGAAAGAAATTGGTGAGTGATGCCAATGCCTTAACAACCTTAGTGATTGAGATCTTAACGGTGAATCAATCCGTCACAGATTCCTTGCACCAAATCCATCCAAGCAATCAGGCGCTTATTGCTCCTTCCATTAAAAAAGCGCAGAAGGCACTCATTTATCCTAATTTTATTAGCGAAACGCCGAGTGAGTGGCGAAAACATTTACCGCGTTATCTTAAGGCAATGATCGTAAGAATCGAACGATTCAGCCAAAATATTGCCCGAGATCAAGAGGGGGATGCCCTTCTTGAAAAGCACCGAAAGAACTATCGTGATGCTGTTAATAAGATCGGTAAAAATGAGAAGCTCATTCAATATTATTGGATGATAGAGGAGTTTGCTGTCTCTTTGTTTGCCCAGCCGATGAAAACTGCGATTCCTGTCTCGGAAAAAAGGCTCGAAAAAGCTTGGGAGGCAATCGATTTATCGATTAAAAATAGTCGATAAAGTTGGTAATATTACAGTTAGATAATGAGCTTAACAGCGATAAGCCACATGATTAATCCTGTAATGACATCTAAGCACTTCCAAGCGAATGGCTTGATAAAGAGGGGGCGTAACAATGCCGCACCATAGCCAAGTGAGAAAAATAGAAAGAAAGAAGCAAGAGCTGCTCCAATTGCAAATTCAAGCTGATGTCCAGGATAATTATTTGCAATCGATCCAATTAAAAGCACAGTATCTAAATACACATGCGGATTCAACCAAGTAAATGCCAAACAAAGAAGGATCGTTTTTTTGATAGATAGTTGTGGAAGTTTTGATAAATCAATCGTATGTTGGTATTTAAATGCAGAGATAAAGCTTTTAAGTCCATAAAAAAATAGAAATAGTGCACCTGCATATTTCATAATAGGCTCAAGAAGTGGGATATACCGATTAATATAGGCAAGACCAAAAACACCTACAAAAATAAGGAATAGATCTGAAAGCGAAAACATCAGACAGATTAGTAAAACATGTTGTCGCATGAGTCCTTGCCGAATCACAAATGCATTTTGCGCACCAATTGCCGCAATAAGTGCAAGTGCAGTGGTAAATCCTAAAAAGATAATTGTCATGTCAGAGAATAGATTGAGTGATAAAATAAAAGCCTCTTTTAAGAGGCTTTTCGCTTCATAAAATAATTGATTACTTTAATTGATCTAAACGAGAAACATCTCTCACAGCGCCAAATGCAGCAGATGTTGCTAAAGCGCCATATACTTTAAGTGCGGGGCTGATTTTGCGAGGACGCTCCGTACTAGGCTTAAAGCCAGTTTGTTTTTTCAGTTCTAACCGTTTCGCTATTTCACTTCCAGAAACATTAAGCGATATCACTCGATTGGGAATATCTATAATAATTTCATCACCAGTTTCAACGATCGCAATCACTCCACCTTCAGCAGCCTCTGGAGAAGCATGTCCTATTGATAAACCTGATGTTCCTCCAGAGAATCGTCCATCCGTTAGAAGTGCACATGCTTTTCCTAACCCTTTTGATTTTAAATAAGAAGTAGGGTAGAGCATTTCTTGCATACCAGGACCACCTTTTGGACCTTCATAGAGGATTACTACAACTTCGCCTGCTTTAACTTCATCTTTTAGAATCCCATTTACAGCATCTTCTTGGCTCTCAAATACGCGTGCTTTTCCTGTGAATTTAAGGATAGAGGCATCAACACCCGCTGTTTTGACAATGCATCCATCTTTGGCAATATTGCCATACAAAACTGCAATTCCACCATCTTGACTAAAGGCATGATCAAAATCACGAATACAGCCTTCATTACGGTCTGTATCTAAAGAATCAAAATGCCGATCTTGGGTAAAGGCTTCTGTTGTGCGAACACCACCAGGCGCAGATAAGAAGAATTTTTTAACTGCTTCATTTGAGGTTCTTTGGATATCCCAAGTTTCAATAGCATCTTTTAAGGTTTTACTATGAACGGTATGAGTCTCTGTATGTAAAATTCCCTTGCGATCAAGTTCACCTAAAATACCAAAGATACCACCTGCACGATGAACATCTTCCATATGATATTTATTAGTAGAAGGCGCGACTTTACATAAATGAGGGACATGATGGGATAAGCGATCAATATCTTTCATTGAAAAATCAACTTTTGCTTCAAATGCTGCAGCAAGTAGATGAAGCACGGTATTACTAGAACCTCCCATTGCAATATCAAGCATCATAGCATTTTCAAACGCGTTAAATGTTGCAATATTTCGTGGAAGAAGTGATTCATTTCCGTTCTCGTAGTAGTCTCGTGTATTTTTTACGATTAATCGTGCGGCCTCAAGGAATAACTCTTTCCTTTTTGCATGTGTGGCTACTAAGGTACCATTTCCAGGAAGAGAGAATCCTAATGCTTCGGTTAAACAATTCATAGAGTTTGCTGTGAACATTCCTGAACAAGAGCCACAAGTTGGGCAAGATGCTTCCTCAACGGCTTCAATTTTATCATCCGATTCATTCTCATTCGCTGCCATGACCATTGCATCTATTAGGTCAAGTTTTAGTGTTTCATTATTCCAGATGAGTTTACCGGATTCCATCGGTCCGCCTGATACGAAAATCGTTGGAATATTAAGACGAAGCGATGCCATTAGCATTCCTGGGGTAATTTTATCGCAGTTAGAGATACAGATCATTGCATCAGCACAATGGGCATTGACCATGTATTCAACAGAGTCCGCAATTAGATCTCGGCTTGGGAGAGAGTAAAGCATGCCATCATGTCCCATAGCAATACCATCATCAACAGCAATTGTGTTAAATTCTTTTGCAACACCACCAACTTTCTCAATTTCTCTTGCGACCATTTGTCCAATATCTTTTAAGTGGACATGCCCCGGCACGAATTGAGTGAATGAATTTACAACGGCAATTATTGGCTTATTAAAATCCCCACTTTTCATTCCAGTTGCGCGCCATAAAGCACGAGCACCTGCCATATTGCGACCTTGTGTTGAAGTATAAGAACGGTATTTAGGCATACATTTTTCCTTTATTCTTAAAGTAAGCGTTTTACTCTATCGAATTGTGATATTAATGTAAATAAGGCACTATGATTAGTATCATAAATCGCTTATGTTTAATCATATTTAGGTATAAAAAAAACCGCTCATTAGCGGTTTTTTCTGAGTTTGACTTATTGCTTATTCAGCAATAACATTTACCTGAATTGTAACAACAACATCAGGGTGTAATGTCAATGTAACTTCATGCTCACCAATACTTCTGATAGAACCATGAGGGATACGAACTTCGTGCTTTTCTAATTTTACGCCTGCATTTGTAACAGCTTCAGCGATATCACTGTTCGTCACAGATCCGAATAAACGACCTTCTGTTCCTGCTTTTACAGACATAGTAATTACAACGCCATTTAGTTTATTACCACGAGCGGTTGCATCTGCTAAAATTTCAGCCTGTTTTTTCTCAAGCTCAGCACGACGAGACTCAAGCTTTTTTAAATTCTCAGGAGTTGCTTCAGTTGCTTTACCTTGAGGGATTAAAAAGTTGCGCGCATAACCTGATTTAACATTAACAGTATCACCAAGCGCACCCAATTTATGAATTTTTTCTAATAAAATGATTTGCATATCATCTGCTCCTTAAAATTAATGCTGATCAGTGTATGGAAGCAATGCAATATAACGAGCACGCTTAATAGCAGTTGCTAATTGGCGCTGATAACGAGCATGAGTTCCTGTTACACGGCTAGGGATAATTTTCCCAGTTTCAGTAATGTAATTTTTTAAGGTATTTGTATCTTTATAGTCAATTTCTTGAACATTTTCTGCTGTAAAACGGCAGAATCTTTTACGACGAAAAAAACGTGACATAGTATGTTTCCTTTCTGTTTTAATGAAAAATTATTCTTCGCTATCGTTGATAGAGTCAGAATCATCAAAGTTGCGATTATCTTCACGAGGTGGCTTAACAAGAACTGAAGGTTCAGTTACCGCTTCTTCTTTGTTAATAGTCATATGACGTAAGATTGCATCATTGAAACGGAAAATACTTTGTAACTCTTCTAATGCAACTTTATTACACTCAATATTCATTAAAACATAGTGTGCTTTATGTAGTTTTTGGATAGGGTAAGCAAGTTGACGACGTCCCCAATCTTCTAGACGATGAACAACACCACCTTCATTTGTAACGATTGAACGATAACGCTCAATCATTGCGGGTACTTGTTCACTCTGATCAGGATGAACAAGAAATACAATTTCATAATGACGCATAAATGTATATTCCTTATGGATTTATTAAAAATAAAGTCTTCAATTAGATTGTAAGACAAGGACTGTATTTAGAATACAGGGGGCGAATTATATCGTGTTAAGTGTATCTTGACAATCTTTATATAAGGACTGCCCCATTTTTATCACATCTTTTTCTGTAAAAGAGTTAAGTTGAATATCATTAGAGGGTTCAGTAATGACAATGACAGTAGATCCCATGTTGAATCGACCAAGTTCTTCTCCTTTTTTAAGGAAAATTTGTTGGTCAGTATAATCAGTGTATTCGATTACACGAGCATAGGGGGGAGTGATATTTTTATTCCAAACAGTTTCAATACTAGAAACATTTATTGCTCCAACAAGAATAATGATTATTTTGCCATAACGTGTTTCAAAAACAGAAATATATCGCTCATTCTCTGCAAACAAGGTTGGAATCGATTCAGCAGTTTTAAGTGAGACACTATACAATTTTCCAGGGACATGGATTGCTCTGACTAACTTTCCATCTATAGGCATGTGAACTCTATGATAATTTGAAGGAGAGAGATAAATCGTCGCGAATGAACCATTTTTAAAAGTAGATGCTAACTCCGGATCTGCGATTAAACTTTCTAGAGAGAAGTGGTGGCCTTTAGCATGAATAAATTGAGTGTCATCTAAAGTTCCACATGCGGCAATTTTTCCATCAGCAGGAGAAATTAAGGGGGCATTTTCAATTGGGCGAGCATCGGCTTTTAGTTCTCGTGTAAAGAATTCATTAAAGCTTGAGTAGTCATCAGGGCTGTTTTTAATGCACTCATCCCAATTAATCGGATAAAACTTAACAAAGAGATTAATAAATGCATTTTTAAACCAAAATGCCTTGATATGAACAAGTTTTCGTGTGCACCATGATATTAGGCGCTGTGGTAAAAAATATTGGATGGTCATGTAAATCCTATAATTGTTGTTTAGAGATCCATAAACGAGCAGCATTCAGCTCTTCTTCTGTATCTATTCCAAGAGGTGGGATTTTGTTCATCTCTTCAATCGCGATAATAAAGTTGTTATAAAGCGCCCGTAATTGCTCTAAACACTCATACTGTTCTAAGTATGATTGAGGAAGGGTAGGATATTGCTTTAAAAAGAATGCACGGTATGCGTATACGCCAATATGTCGCATTGCTTTTAATTCTTTAGGAAGTTCTTTTTCATCTGAAAAATTTCTTGGAAAAGGAATGGGAGCTCTTGAAAAATAGAGGGCTTCATCTAGAGAGTTCTTCACAACTTTCACGATATTAGGGTTTTTAAAATCATCCCAGTTATTAATTTTAGAAGCGAGTGTGCTCATCGCAGCATTTGGGCTATCAACGAGTTTAATGACAGCATTAAGAATATATTCAGGGGGAAGAAAAGGCTCATCTCCTTGCCAATTGACGATAATATCTTGGTCTGAGAATTCATAACTTCTTGCAACCTCTGCGAGACGATCTGTTCCTGTTTCATGCTCACTTGAAGTTAAGGTAACTTCTGCACCGACAGATGACATATGATCATAAATATCCTCATTATCAGTCGCAATAATTGTTTTATTTGCTCTTGCTTTTAGCGCTTGTTTCCAAGTGTGTTCGATAAGTGGTTTGTCTCCTATTGGGAGCATCATTTTATTAGGCAAACGAGAAGAGTTTAATCGTGCAGGAATGATGATGATAAATTCGTAACTCATATGAAGGTATTTAAAACTAAAATAGTGGGCTTGGGATTTTAACAAATTATTTTAGACTAAGTGTGATTCATGGTTAAAAATATAAATAATATCGCTTGACTTATTAACAGCTATCGTAATTTTTAGACTTTATGCAGGGTAACAACTTGTCAAGAAAATTTAAGCTAGAATATGACTAATATGCAGATAAATACTAGGTTGAATTATGTGTCTAAAAAATAGTCATCGACTTGACCTGATCAATTTATCAAACTTGAATGATATAAAAAATTAATTATTCACAAAGTTATCCACAAGGATTGTGGACTAAAAGATTTATTCCATGGAAAATGAATTTTAAGTATGATGACCGCCATGTAAATGAGCTTTTAAGGATATGATTTTGACGACTTCATTAGATGATTTTTTAAAAACCATTGCAACACTACGATCCCCAGAAGGATGTTCATGGGATAGAAAGCAGACTCACGAATCGCTTATCAAATATCTTGATGAAGAGGGTGCTGAGGTTGTAGATGCAATTCACAAAAAAGATAGTGCATTGCTGAAAGAAGAGTTAGGTGATCTTTTGTTGCAAATAGCATTGCATGCGCAAATTGCAAAGGAATCTGCACAATTTGATTTTTATGATGTCATTCAGGTGATCAATGAAAAAATGATAAGGCGTCATCCTCATGTGTTTTCAGCGGTACAATATAAGGATGAGGTAGAACAAAAGAATGCATGGGAAAATATTAAAAATAGTGAAAAGGGTCAGGGTCAAGCTTTATCTATTTTAGATAAGGCAAAACAGAGTCTTTCAGGATTGAAATATGCTAATGCATTACAAACACAGGCCGCTACGGTTGGATTTGATTGGGATAATAGCACCCAAGTATTTGCTAAAATTGAAGAGGAGTTGCAAGAGGTTTCTGTTGAGTTAAAGCGAAATAGAAGAGATCTGTTAGAGGCAGAAATTGGTGACTTGATCTTTGCTATTGTAAATCTTGCACGTCACCATCAAATAGATGTAGAACGTGCATTATCAAGAACAAATGATAAGTTTACAAAGCGGTTTCATTACATTGAAAGAGCATTAAATCATGATTTTGAGGGACAGACACTTGAATCTCTTGATCGGTTATGGGGTCAGGCGAAAAAAGAGATGAATGACAATGAATAATAATGCCTACCTCTCTGTCACAGAACTAAGCCATTCATTAAAAGATGTTGTAGAGATGAATTTCTTTGACTGCTTTGTCGAAGGTGAAATTTCAAAGTTAGCATTTCCTC
>CAZBKP010000048.1:0-9765 GCA_964492525.1 uncultured Cardiobacteriales bacterium | reverse complement strand
GTAGATTATGATTATAATGTTCATTTACCCACTCTGTAGCTTGAGGGTTTAAACCGGCTATTGGTTGTTTAAATCGCCTAAAATAATGTGTCCTTAACGTTGATAATTCAGGCTCTTTTTTCGCATACGGAAGATATTCCATTTGATATTGAATTCTAGAGGACACTGGCTCCAATGTTTCAATTCTAAAATCACTAAACGTATTAATAAAGGTTCTATTGCCATCTTTAACACGAGAAATATCCAAGTTTGGTAAAAATCGTTGATGGCTTGGATCATAGATAATAGTATAGGTTTCGACTTCTTGATTTGCCTCCACTCCAAAACTTGGAAATATTGGAACAAAATTCTGTTCTGATTGAAGCCAAGTTCCCCCATCATAATGATCTAATGTTAAGACTCTCCAATAAAGAGAATGCATTGGTGGTATTCGTCCAGTAAATTCAGCCCAAAACATATGCCGATTATCTTCTGATAAATTAGCAATACTCCCAGGTGTCATAGAGTTATTAATTCCAGTAGCCGCTTGTTGTTCCGTTTTCCCTTTCCCTGGCAACATTGAAGGAAACCGTGGAAAAATCAAAAATAGAATAATTAATAGAGGAACTGATAATAATAAATATTTAAGACTCAAGCCTATAACATTTTTCATTCCATATGAGTGATATTGCTGTTGTTGTAAACCAATAAAAACACATAATAAAACTACAAAAATAATTAATGTATAAGAGAAGATAAAAACATTATTTGTGAATAAATAGGTAATTGAAATCGCAAAAATACCTATCATGCTTAAAATATATCCATCTCGAATTGTTTTTGCTTCAATAAATTTTAAAGAGTACAGGGCCATCAGAAGGATGCTACATCCTTCTGTATTAAAAAAATTACCTTTTGTTATATATAATCCGCCGATAATTACCAAAATAAATACTATTTTTATCCAAATGCTTGGCAGGTTTAATCGCATTCTGTAAATCTGTATTCGCCATAAAAAACAAACAATAAAAATAGGAACAACCCAAAAGGGTAAGAAAATAAATAATTGAGGAAGTAACGTTAAAGCATATGCGAACATCATCCACAAGATACTACTTCTTGGTAAATCCCTTTGTGAAATTGAAAGCGTTATCCCCATCGTTAATTCCTATATAGCGCAAGTGCACTTAAGCATTTATCAACATGATCCTTTCCATTATCAGGAGGAAGAGAAAGCATTCCTAACTTAAATCCAAAAGGTACTTGATCTTTTTCAAGTGCCAATACCCAATAACATAATGCAGAAAGTTTTGCTTCAAGTGTTCCAGTAAAATCATGTTCACTCAACCATATTTCTTGCATGCTTTGCTTGGAGAAAACTTTAACATGAAGGCCATGCCCTCGAGCATAAGCATGCCAATTAATTTTACTAATAGAATCTCCAACCTCATAACTCTTCTGCCCTTCAAAATTATCCACACCACTTGTTTTAGATGAATTTGCATGTTCGTATTCAGAAGGCTCACTCTCTTCTATATGTTGGTATTTAGCTAGGGGTTGTTCTTTGGGTTTTGGATAGCAAAGTGTTGATTGATTAAGATCGACATAACTCCAAGCAGTAAAAATCCCTAATGGAAATGTTGTCATAACTTTAAATCGAGGCAATATAACATGCCCTCTGGCAAGACCTGTTACAAATAAAGATGTGCTCGCACTACTTTTTGCACTACAATCTAAAACAGCATTTGACTCTTCAGTCATTAGCCAAATAGCTCGGTAATTTCGTTTTGTTAAACTTTCAATTGTTACCTTAAACTCAGCTTGCTCATCTACAAAAATTGGATTAACCCCTGATGCCCTAATATGTAGGCCCGCTAAATTCATCCACGTATAAATCATCGTTGTAACGAAAAGAGAAATCAACCAAAACAGGAGAATATAAACCAACGAATTTTCAAAATTAACCGCTAAAATCAATAAAATGAAACATAGTCCAATATATAAAAAACCAAATTTTGACAAAAAGATATACACCTGATTACGCTGTAACGTCAGCCGACTCGCAGGTGGATTTTTTTTATTAATCTTTTCTCGAATATAATTTTTCAACATATTTAAGCAATCGCAGGAATATGTTCTAATAGCCAATGCGTAAGCTCACCTCTAGAGTTTTGTCCCAAGCTATCATGAAGTCTATGTCCTAATACGCTCGGTAAAACAGCTTTAACATCTTCTGGAGTAACGTAGTCTCTGCCACTGACAAAAGCAAATGCCTTCGATGCACTTAGCAAAGCTATACTTCCTCGAGGAGAAATACCAATGGAAAACCGTGATTCTGATCGGGTTGCTTCAATAATTCTCAAGATATATTGATACAATGCATCAGAAACATGTATTTCTGAAACTTTCTTTTGCATAGACAATAACTCTTCTTGCGTAAGATACGCAGGAAGTTTATTAATCATGGATCGAGTATCGTCTCCTTTTAAAATACTGAGTTCCGCTTCCATTGAAGGATAACCTAAAGAAATTCTCATTAAAAAACGATCAAGCTGAGAGTCTGGAAGAGGATAAGTACCACTTCCTGACGTATTAGGGTTTTGTGTTGCAATCACGAAAAAACTCTCTGGCAATCGATAACTTGCTCGGCCGATAGATACTTGTCTTTCCTCCATTGCTTCTAAAAGCGCACTTTGACTCTTAGGTGTTGTTCTATTAATTTCATCTGCCAGTAAAAGTTCAGTAAAAATAGGACCTCTATGCAACATGAACTTCTGTTCTTTTGCATCATACACTTCCCCACCTATAATATCTCCAGGCAACAAGTCCGAAGTAAACTGAATCCGCTGATACTTCATTCCAAGCAACTTCGACAAACCATGTGCCAAAGTTGTTTTTCCCATTCCAGGAAGATCTTCTAGCAATAGATGTCCTCTTGCAAGGACACATGCAAGACTCAAACGAATTTGCTGATCTTTTCCCAAAATGATTTTATTTAAAACGGTAATGATATTCTCTATTTTCTTCGTACTCATAAGATTGGTGCTATCCCTAAATAATGCATCGTGAACTTATTGAACTTTTTTAAACTGTACTTCTCCATTTGTTAATTCAGCAAAAGAATTAACTGGTTTAACTAATTGGTATGCGGATCCTTCTGCAATAAAGAAATGGATATTACGAGGATTATTTACGAATCTAATAACAGATCCGTTCGGCAACCATTGGTAACGTCCTTCAAATACGATAGGACGCCCATATACAAATCCTCCCTTCTCTTTTGTCTCAGAGTAACGGTACTGTCCATTTGCATTTAGAACTAATTGCGCATTGATTGCATCACAATCTTCACATGCCATTTTTGCCTGATACACACCTGCATAATCCAGATTAGTTTGAGCATTCGCTTTATTTGTAATCGCAGTTGAATTATCATCTGTTTTCTTAGTATTGCTTTTAGTAAAAGGACTCGTCAGACTACATCCTGAAACCAAAATAACAACTCCAAATATCAACGCTGTCAACTTAATATTCACAATCATTTTTCCTTATAATTTTGAATCTAAAAATTAAAGTTCTATTATATAGTGCTCTAACTAATTAATCACAACATCTTTCAAGACCTTTAATGAAAATCCTTATACTTTACAGTACTCATGAGGGGCAAACAGAAAAAATTGCTCATCACATTCAATCTAGACTTAAACCATACTTCGAAATCATCTGCCAAAATATTTTAGTTCACTCTGATGTTGATATAGATGCTTACGATGTAGTTCTAATCGCAACATCAATACGCTATGGATTTTATCATAAGAAAATCAAAACATTTATTCTCAACAATAAAATCTTATTATCAAGAAAAATAACTGCATTTATCGGCGTCAACCTTGTTGCAAGAAAACCCAATAAAAACACCCCTGAAACCAATAGCTATACCTGTAAATTTCTAGAAGAACTAGAGTGGAAGCCAACAATCTCAGCAGTTTTTGCGGGAGCACTTTATTACCCCAAGTATAATTTTTTAGATCGCACAATGATTCGCTTTATAATGTGGATGGGAAAAGGCGAAACAAATACAAGTATCCCTATCGTCGAATATACTGATTGGGAGAGCGTAGATCAGTTTTCGGATAATCTAAAACAACTCATTATTGATCATAAAGGCTAATAAAATAGGATTACACCCGTCTAATCTTTTATAAATACGAATTATATTGTATATAAAAAATTATTTTCTAAATATTATGCACTCTATTTCTAAAATACTGCAAAAACAACTCTGCTGGTTTTGAAAAAAGCTGGTAGCGTTTCCAAACAAGGTTGATCTCAACCTCTAATTTTGGAGAGAGCGGACGGAAACAGAGTTCGCTCTCTTCATTTGTATTCACAAGATGATCTAAACAAAGCGCATAACCGATCTTTTCTTTAACAAGGAGTGATGCGTTATAAATTAAGTTGTATGTGGCTACAATATTAAGCGACTCATAATGTTGATTCATCCACATTTCAATATCCTGCCCGACCAAAGATTGTTTTGAAGTGATAAGCGGAATATTTTTGATGTCCTCTGCGGTAATGACTTTGTTTTTAGCAAGCTCACTCTCTTTGTGCATCAATAATCCCCACCGATCTTTAAGGGGAAACTTGAGGGCTTCATAATGATCGATTTGAGTAGGTTGAATTAAAATACCAAAGTCCAGTAATCCTGCATCAATGCGCTCTTTAACATCTTCTGCATTACCACTAAAAAGATGAAAACGAATCTCGGAATATTCTAAATTGATTGCTTTGATGGTTTTTGCCACTAAGTTCATCACATAACTCTCTCCACCACCAATATAAACATCCCCCTCAAGCCCCTCCTTTGAAGATAGAAACTCTGTTTGTGTTTTTTTGACGAGAGAAAGGATCTCTTCAGCGCGTTTGCGTAGTTTTATGCCATCTTCCGTTAAGGTGATTTTCCTCGGTCCACGAATGAATAGTTGAGTATTTAGACTCTCTTCTAATTCACTTAATTGGCGTGAAAGTGTGGGTTGCGTAATGTGAAGATAATTGGCCGCTCCCGTTACGCTCTCCTCTTTTGCAAGCGCAAGAAAATACCTTAATATTTTGATGTCCATCTTCTCCCCCTTATATTTTAATCTATGCCTATAAAGCATAGATAATCATAATTATTAAGTATTTTACATAGATAACCACCATTTTTACAATAAGATCCATAATATTTTTATTGGATCGATTATGAATACACAGATTAACAAAACACATTGGATGGCAATTGGTTCTCTTTTTATGGGGGTCACGTGTTTAATTGCAGCTGAATTTATTCCGATCAGTTTATTAACGTCCATTGCTCAGGATCTCAATATTACAGAAGGTGTTGCTGGGCAAAGTGTTACGGTGGTGGGTATTTTTGCTGTTATCGCAAGTTTAACAGTTGCTTCACTCTTTCCAACTTTAGATCGACGTAAATTATTACTGACATTAATGGGATTACTGACCTTCTCTAATTTGATTGTTGCGTTTGCACCCAATTATTTCACCTTACTCTTAGGGAGAATGATTTTAGGACTTTGCGTGGGAGGATTTTGGTCAATGACCTCTGCTGTTGTGCTTAAGATAGCAAAAGAAGATGATGTGCCTAAATCATTCAGCATTGTCTACTCTGGTGTTTCAATCGCAACGATAATTGCTCTTCCATTAGGCAGTTATTTTGGCGAAATGGTGGGTTGGCGAACTATTTTTATCATTGCTGCTGTGATGAGCTTTTTGACGTTTATATGGCAATTTAAAGCTTTACCAACAATTGAAGCTGAAAAGTCTAAAGGCGTTCGGTCGCTATTATCTATGTTAACGGTAAATTGGATATTAATCGGAATGATTGCGACCGTTCTTAGTTATGGGTGTTATCACGTTGTATTTACTTATTTAAAACCTTATCTAGCCCAATCGCTTTTATTAAGCAGTAGTACATTAAGCATGGTGCTATTTTGTTTTGGTATCGCAAACTGCATTGGAACCATGATAGCAGGATTATTCTTAGGCAAGTTATTTAGAAAAACGATGATCGCCATTCATTTGATCTTAATGACTCTTGCATTATTACTTGCGGTGACATCCGTAAATTCAAATCTTAATTTACTGTGGGTGATTTTATGGGGATTGGTATTTGGTTTTATCCCTGTCTGTTGGTCAACGTGGATTACTCGAACATTAGCCGATAAAGCCGAAATGTTAGGTGGGCTTTCAGTTGCCGCGATTCAGTTGTCAATTGGTCTTGCAGCGATGGTGGGAGGGATTATTGTCGATAATATTTCCATTCATGGGATTTTCATGGTTTCCGCAGGAATGGCTCTTTTATGTACCCTTTTTATTCAAATGAGTTTTACCTCTTTTTTTAAGCAGTTCAATCGCCGAGTCTAATTTATAGGAGACATTAGTATGAAAAGCAAATTAACAACGAGTCACTTTAAAAAGCGTTATTTATCAATTATTGCAGCAGGTCTACTGACTTTATCAATGCAAGGGTTTGCACAGGAGAACACGATGAAAACAGATAATTTTTATAAAAGTGAATTAACACAACAAAACCGTGTGGAGTTTAAAAACTTATACGAGATGAAAGTGGTGGGTAATTTAGTATTACCACCAAACTTCGATGCAACAAAAACGTATCCAACTATCATTATTGGGCATCCAATGGGCGCTGTTAAAGAGCAGAGTTCAATGCTCTATGCACAAAAATTGGCAGAACAAGGATTTATTACACTTGCGATCGACTTAAGTTTTTGGGGAGAGAGTGAGGGAAATCCTCGCAATTCTGTATCTCCTGATATTTATAGTGAAGATTTTAGTGCATCCGTCGATTATTTAAGAACCTTACCTTATGTTGATAAAAATAATATCGGTGTGTTAGGAATTTGTGGCAGTGGGAGTTTCGCGATCAGCGCGGCTAAAATTGACTCAAGATTAAAAGCGATAGCGACAGTCAGTATGTACGATATGGGGGCTGCAAATCGCCAAGGATTAAATCATTCATTAAGTTTGGCAGAACGTAAACAAATTATTGATGCGGTATCACAGCAAAGAGATGTTGAATTTTCTGGCGGTAATCGTAAATACACAAGTGGAACGGTACATGAAATTACCGCAGATTCTAATGCGATTGAAAAAGAGTTTTATGATTTTTATCGAACACCAAGAGGCGAATATACACCCGCAGGCTCATCGCCTCAATTAACTACGCATCCGACGTTAACCAGTAATGTGAAGTTTATGAACTTTTACCCATTTAATGACATCGAAACGATTTCACCTCGTCCAATGCTATTCATTACAGGCGATAAAGCGCATTCAATAGAGTTCAGTCAAGATGCTTACCAAAAAGCGGCTGAACCTAAAGAAATTTTTTATGTAAAAGATGCTGGGCATGTCGATTTATACGATCGTGTGGATTTAATACCATTCGATAAATTAGCAAGCTTCTTTAAATCAAATCTACAGTCGAAGTAATTATTAGATGAATTAAGGAGGGGGGGAGAATGCGTTATTTTCTTTGGATATTAATTGTTATAGTTAGCCTGATAGTATTAGCAACTGTAATTGTACTGAGTCATCCAAAATTTGGGCATTCTCCTTCTGAGGTTGATCAACAATCATTTAATACACTTTCTTATTACGATGGAAATGCTTTCCAAAATATTGAACCAACAGAGATGTTAATTAAAGGCGAAAGTACAGCCAAGATATTCTTTGATGATTTTTTTAAGGATTTGTCCTCAACTCGCCCTATCAATGATATTCCTACTGTTAAAACAGATTTGAAAAAATTGGATATTGAGAGTGACCTCATGATTTGGTTAGGGCACTCTTCTTTTTATCTTCAATTAGAGGGTAAAAAAATTCTGATTGATCCTATCTTAAGCGATTATGCCTCTCCATTTTCATTTGCGAATAAAGCATTTAATGGAACAACCTTATATTCGGCTGAGGATATGCCAGAAATCGATCTTGTTTTAATCTCTCATGACCATTGGGATCATTTAGATTACACAACAATGGTCGGCTTAAAAAATAAAATTAAACGCATCATTGCCCCATTGGGTATTGATTCTCATCTTTTGCATTGGGGATATGATAAAAAACAAATTAAGTCATTAGGTTGGAATAAATCATATCAAGTTGATGATGATTTTTTAATTACAGTATTACCCGCTAAACATTATTCGGGGAGATTATTTGAAAGAAATAAAACACTTTGGGCGAGTTTTTCAGTAAAGAGTAAAAATCACAATCTCTTTTTTAGTGGGGATTCAGGATATGGAAGTCATTTCAAGACAATCGCATCACAGTTGGGGCCATTCGATCTAGTAATGCTTGATAGTGGACAATATGATGAACGTTGGCCAAATATTCATATGACCCCAAAAGAAGCTATTCAAGCAACTATAGATTTAAAATCATCAAAGCTTTTTCCTATCCATATTGGACGTTTGGCAATATCCACCCATGCTTGGAATGAGCCTTTTTCATACTTAGATAACAATAAAGATCATATTCCTTTTACGTTGATCATGCCCAAAATTGGAGACGTATTGTTTTTAGATCAATTACCCGATCAATTTGATGGTTGGTGGAAGAGATTATTTTAATAAGGAGAAAATAATGAAATCAAAGACATTAATTCCTATCATTCTTGCAATCACGATTTCATCTTTTGCATTTGCAAATGAGATCGTAAAAAAGGATTATCCTGTACCCGAAACTATCAGCAAGGAAATAGCTCCTTTTGTCATAAGCGATTATCCAGCATATTGGAATGATCACCCTAAAACTAATGAAGAGTGGACGACATGGGTAGAATCAATTGCTGCTTCATCTAAACAATATGTTTCTCAATTAATTGAAGAGACGGGAGTTACGGTTAATAAAATCGTAGATAACAACGTAAGTATTTATGTGATTACACCACCTCAAATAGCACCAATTAATGAAAGCAAAGCCTTACTCCATATACATGGTGGTGGCTATGTTTTAAATCCTGGTGAAGCGGGATTAGATGAAGCGATAATGATGGCTGCCAATGAAAATATTCGTGTCTATTCAGTTGATTATAGAATGCCGCCTAATTCTCCTTTTCCCGCCGCGATTGACGATTCTGTTTCTGCCTATCGTTATTTATTAGATCATTATCCTTCAAGCAGTATTGGTGTTTTTGGAACTTCTACAGGAGGAGGGCTCACTTTTGCGCTTACATTAGAATTGAAACGACTGAATTTACCTCTTCCTGCCGCATTAATGGTTGGAACACCATGGACGGATATGGATAAAATTGGAGACTCCTATTACACCCATGAAGGATTAGATAACGTATTAGTGAGTTATGATGGTTGGCTGAAAAGTGCAGCATTACTTTATGCCAATGGTGAAGATTTAAAGAATCCTTTATTATCCCCTATTAATGGTGACTTAAGTGGATTTCCTCCAACGATTTTATTCACAGGCACACGTGATCTATTCTTAAGTAATACGATTCGCATGCATTTAAAACTAAGAGAAGAAGGGAATATTGCAGATTTAATTGTATTTGAAGGTCTCTCACATGCTCAGTACCTATTTAATGCTAAAGCACCAGAATCAAAACGCTATTTTGATGAAAGTATTCAGTTTTTTCATAAGTATGCCAAATAGAATGAAGAGGTATTCAAAATGAGATTAGTAACATTATTAAAATCGATACTTTCTATTATCTTGATGTTCTTTATCCTAAATTTGATCAGTGCT
>CAZBKP010000047.1:0-9840 GCA_964492525.1 uncultured Cardiobacteriales bacterium | reverse complement strand
CTATGATTGCTCAACTTAAAGGAAAGTTAAGTAACGAAGGATTTGTTGCTAAAGCACCAGAAGCTGTTGTTGAGAAAGAGCGACAGAAGCTCCAAGAGATGCAGAATACGTTAACAGAGTTAACAGAGCAGCTTTCTAAAATACAGTCCTGTTAAAATACTTAGTATGATAAAAAACCAAGCAATTGCTTGGTTTTTTATCATCATTGGTTGGTAGTCTTCACTTTTGGTTGAAATAGATAATTGGCTACAACACTTCCTTAAAGTTACTGATAGCATCTAACTTATTCAATGACTCTATTACTACGTTGTTTGTTACTTAGCAAAATTTTTTATATATAAATTTTATAATAAACAATAAGATAAGGCTGATTAGCATAGAAACTAGAATATAGTCAAAAGAAAATAAATACGACGATACTTTAGTTATTTCATTATTAAATAATAAATATTTTGATATTATTGTGTAATCATCTGATTTCATTTTCGTTGAAATTTCTACGCTACTATCCTTTTGAGATAATATTTCATACGTATATATATCATTATCTCTTATTAAACGCCCTTCGTTCTTCAAGGGGTTTAAATAGTAGTTTTCTAAATCAATTTTGTTTTCATAAATATTTATAAAATTTACTTGGTTGTCTTGTTTATTAAAAGTAACAATATAAAATTGCCACTTAAAAGGTTCTTCTTTGGTTAAGTCTTTGGTATTTATATAAGAGATAATGTGTGCTGTAGAGAACACTAAAACGAAAAAACACACACAATAACAAATTGAATGTAAAATTTTCCTCATTATCTCTAGCTCTCAATTATTTTAAATAATTAGATGAATTACAAAAAGAGCTTATACGCTTCATTTTCCGTTTCATCAAAATAGTCGTAACCTAAATGAGATAAGAATTCTTGAAAGCGATTTTCATCGTCTTCAGGAACTGCCATTCCAACTAATGCTCGTCCATAATCTGAACCATGATTTCGATAGTGGAAAAGCGTAATACTCCATTGCACGTTCAATGTATTTAAGAATTGGAACAGTGCATTAGGATTTTGAGGAAAAATAAAACGTAATAAGCGCTCTCTAAAGGGTTTTGTAGATTTTCCACCCACCATATAGCGAATATGTACTTTTGCAAGCTCATTATCACTTAGATCAATAACGCCAAGCTCTTTTTCTTTAAGGACATTGATAAGTGCTTCTTTTTCAGATTTTCCTTTCTGTGTTTGAATTCCAACATAAATGATCGCTTTATTATCACTCGCATATCGATAGTTAAATTCTGTAATATGACGATTTCCAATCACATTGACAAAGTTCAAAAAGCTTCCTGCTTCTTCTTTGATAGTGACCGCAAGAAGTGCCTCTTTCCCTTCACTAATTTCTGTACGCTCTGCGACATATTGCAAGCGATCAAAGTTAATATTGGCGCCACTTAAAATATTCCCGATATTTTTAAAATTATGATTCGGGTGAAGGCTAAGATACTTTTTAACTCCTGCAACACCAAGTGCCCCTGAAGGCTCAGTAATTGCTCGAGTATCTTCAAAAATATCTTTCATTGCGGCACAAATTTCATCTGTCGTGACACAAATCACATCATCTACGTATTTGTGAGTGAGTTCAAAGGCATTTTCTCCGATTTGTTTAACTGCGGTACCATCGGCGAATGATCCAACTTGATTGAGTTTAATGCGTTTATTTTGTTTGCGAGCCTCATAGAGAGAAGCGGACTCTACGGGCTCAACGCCGATAATTTTGCAATGTGGCGCGATAAATTTGATATATGAGGCAACCCCAGAAATTAACCCTCCACCGCCGACAGGCACAAAGATTGCGTCTAGATCAGGCTGTTGCTCTATCATTTCTTTACCAATTGTTCCTTGACCCGCAATCACATTAATATCATCGAAAGGATGAATAAAAGTTTTGCCTGTACTTATCGCAATGGTTTTTGCGTATTCACTTGCATCATCAAAAGTATCTCCATAGAGAACAACGTTTGCACCACGCGCTTGGCAGGCTTGAACCTTAAGCGCAGGCGCTGTCACAGGCATGACAATTGTGGTATCGAGATTTAATGCTTGGCCACTTAAGGCAACACCTTGAGCATGATTTCCTGCTGACACACAAATTACACCACGTGCTTTTTCTTCGGCACTTAACTGATAAATGCAGTTATACGCACCACGAATCTTAAATGAAAAGACATCTTGCATATCTTCACGTTTAATCCAAATATTCGTATTTAAGTGCTTAGATAAACGTGGCATAAAGTCAAGTTCAGTTCGGATTGCAACATCATATACACGTGCGCTTAAAATACGGCGGATCATATCATTCATACATTAACTCTTTATTAAATAAGGTTTAACACTATCAGGAACATAGTCTAAATATTGTTTGGGATTGTTACGAATTTTTGTAGCCGATACATGAACCTTCTCACGATCAGGGTCGACTAAAAAGACGGGTAAATTGAAAAATTTCTCATAAGGCAAAACATCTTGTGGCTCACTTGAAAAAATAAGTGTTGGAGTAATAGACGCTTCTTTAAAAGTTTGCTTTACTCGTTCAGACCACGCTTGCCACCCATTTGGGTAGGGAGGTAAATGGTCTTCATTAAACAATATTGGAATGAGCTTAGGGTAATCTTTCTCAAGTAGTTTAAACCATTCAAGTCGATCTTTTGGCGTCGGCATTTTAATCATCTTGCTGTCATTATAGAGCTTTTGATCTCTTTCTGTATCCGTACAAACGAACACATATAGCATATCAACACGCTGAAGCGCTGTTTCGATCATCTGAATATGACCGTTATGGAGTGGAAAAAATTTACCGAAGATGACGCCAATTTTTTGGGGAGTAGTCATGAATATTGTTACTTTGCATAATTTTAAACAAGGAGTAGATATTATCACAAAGTATTGAATTAATCAGTTGAGCATAGAGGAATCTATGATTATTGAATAATGTTATTATTACGTATCTTTATCCATTCCTTAATAAATTTTAATTATTTGTTTTATATATTAAATTAACTATCATGCTTTAGCATGTTAGATAGGTGTAAAAATCTCTTTTAACAAAGGGGAAGTAGATTAGAAACTCCTATAATTGAGAGTAATACTTTAATTAATGAAAATTGAAATGCTTTGCTATAATATATGGCATTTTACTCTCACGAAGGTTATGGACAATGATTGATATACGGATATTGCGACAAAATATTGATGCTGTCGCGGAAAAATTAAAAACTCGTGGCTTTAATTTTGATAAAGCAGGATTTTTAGCGCTTGATGAGTCACGAAAAAATTTACAAATTTCCGTTCAAGAACTTCAAAACCAACGTAATACAAGTGCAAAGCAGATTGGTCAGGCAAAGGCAAAGGGTGAGAATGTCGATGCACTTTTAAAATCTGTAGCAGATCTTGGTGAACAATTGGCGGCACAAGAATCTGAATTAAATCGCATCTTAGAAGAAATTAATGGCATATTAATGTCGATGCCTAATCTACCTGATGACTCCGTTCCTGTAGGAAAAGATGAAAATGATAATGTTGAGATTCGCCGTTGGGGAACGCCACGTGTTTTCTCATTTCCTCCAAAAGATCATGTTGAACTGGGCGCTAATAATAAAGGAATTGCTTCTGAACAGGGTGTAAAAATAACAGGTTCTCGTTTTGCAGTGCTCCGTGATGGTGTTGCACGATTACATCGTGCATTAGCGCAATTTATGTTAGATCTTCATACTGAACAGCACGGATACACCGAATTGAATGTTCCAATGATTGTCAATGGTGATAGTTTACGTGGAACCGCACAACTTCCTAAATTTGAAGAAGATTTATTCAAACTTCGTGGGGATAGTGATTATTATTTAATCTCAACAGCAGAAATTCCTGTTACAAATATGGCTCGTGATGAGATTATCCCTGAAGAAGATCTTCCCATAAAATTTGTTGCGCACAGCGGATGTTTTAGATCAGAAGCGGGAAGTTATGGAAGAGATACACGTGGATTAATTCGAATGCATCAATTCGAAAAGGTTGAGCTAGTGCACTTATCACATCCTAAGGATTCATTTGATCAGTTAGAAAAAATGACAGCTCATGCTGAAACAGTTTTGCAAAAGCTTGGACTTCCTTATCGTACAATTGTTTTATGTACCGGTGATATGGGATTTGGCGCTGCAAAAACGTACGATATAGAAGTTTGGTTACCAGGACAAGAAAAATATAGAGAGATTTCTTCTTGTTCAAACTGCATGGATTTCCAAGCGCGTCGTATGCAAGCACGTTTTCGTAGTCAAGAAACAAATAAACCTGAACTTCTCCATACTTTAAATGGATCAGGACTTGCGGTAGGACGGACTTTAGTTGCCGTAATGGAAAACTATCAAGAAGAAGATGGAAGAATTAGAATACCAGATGTGTTAATCCCTTATATGAATGGTCGTACCTACATTTAATAAAGCGATAGGAGAGATAAACCAAAATGTCACTAATAATTACAGATGAATGCATTAATTGCGATGTATGTGAGCCTGAATGCCCAAATGAAGCAATTTCAATGGGGCCTGAAATTTATATTATTGATCCTAAAAAGTGTACGGAATGTGTCGGGCATTTTGATACGCCTCAATGCATGGAAGTTTGCCCCGTTGAATGTATTTTAAAAGATCCTGAACATGAGGAGAGCCATGATGAACTTATGGCAAAATATGAGGAGCTACAATCAAAATGATGAATAAAAAACTAAAGGTGCTTTCTCTTCTTGTATCAGCCGCAATTTTTACAGCTGGAACAACATTTTATGCGCAAGCAAGGCAATATCCAATGCCTGAAAAAGGCTCTGATGTTGTGGGTTATACAGAAATTGTCTATCCTAAACAAGGGGAGTCTTTCGTAGATATTAGCGTCAAATACGAAGCGGGATATGATGAGTTAAAATGGGCAAATCCTAATACAAACTATTGGACACCAAGCCCTGAAACTCCAATTATTCTGCCATTTGAATATATTCTACCTGAAGGAAAGCGCTCAGGAATTGTTTCAAATATCCCTGAGATGAGAACCTATTATTTCCCACCAAGTGGTGATGTTGTCTATGTTTATCCTGTTGGTGTAGGACGAATGGATTGGAAGACACCTTTAGGAACAACGAAGATTACTGCAAAGCAAAAAGATCCTGCATGGTATCCGCCTCAAAGTATTCGAAAAGAACACCAAGAAATGGGAAAAGGTACACTTCCGGCTGTAGTCCCCGCAGGTCCTGATAATCCCTTAGGATTGTTCGTTCTACGTTTGTCGCTACCAAGTTATTTGCTACATGGTACAAATGATGTCACAGGAATTGGAATGCGTGTAACACATGGTTGTATGCGTTTCTTCCCTAAAAATATTGAGGAACTTTACAATATTGTTCCTGTTGGAACGAGCGTTACTTTTGTCAATCAGCCTGTGAAAATTGGTTGGAAAAATGGGGAATTGATGATGGAGGTTCATCCTCCTTTAGAAGAAGATAACATGAGTGCAGAGGGGCTTAAACAAATCGCTTATAATCTTCTTAAAAAGTATCAAGATAACCCTGAAATCGAGTTGGTTGATATGCGACTTATTGATTTAGCAATAAATCAAATGACAGGATTACCGATACATATTGGTGCGAAACGTAATGAGGATTTATTAAATCCAAATAACAGCGAAAGTGCCATCGATATAGATTGGGATAAAATTAAACTTCCAAAAAAACGTAAATAATTATTTAATTCAGGAGAAATCGATGTCTTCAATTGAAGAGAGTTTAGCATTAATAGAGCGTGGTACAGATGAAGTCATCTCTATCGACGGAATCAAAGAAAAATTAAAAGAAAACCGTCCGTTAAATATAAAAGTAGGATTTGATCCCACCGCACCAGATCTTCATCTAGGTCACACGGTTGTGATCAATAAAATGAAGCATTTCCAATCATTAGGGCATAAAGTTCACTTTTTGATCGGTGATTTTACGGGAATGATCGGAGATCCGTCAGGAAAAGACACAACACGTAAACCATTAACGCGAGAGCAAGTACTCGAAAATGCGAAAACCTATCAAGAGCAAATCTTCAAAGTCCTTGATCCAGAATTAACAAAAGTTGTTTTTAACTCTGCATGGTTAGGAGAACTTGGAACCGCAGGGATGATTCAGCTAGCCTCCCACTATACGGTCGCACGAATGTTAGAGCGTGATGATTTTGAAAAACGTTATAAGTCACATCAGCCGATCGCACTTCATGAATTTATCTACCCACTTCTACAAGGTTATGATTCTGTTCATTTGAATATTGATGTTGAATTGGGTGGAACAGACCAGAAGTTTAATTTATTAGTAGGGCGTGATCTTCAAAAAGCATATGGAAAACCTTCACAGTGCGTTATCACAATGCCACTTTTAGAAGGGCTTGATGGCGTAAATAAAATGTCAAAGTCATTAGGTAATTACATCGGTGTATATGATTCTCCGATTGATATGTTTGGTAAATTAATGTCTGTGTCAGATACCTTAATGTGGCGTTATTTTAATCTTTTAAGTTTTGAGTCAACCTCAACGATTGAAGGCTATAAGCGTTCAGTTGCCGAGGGAATGAATCCAAGAGATGTTAAGTTTTTACTTTGTAAAGAGATTATTTCTCGCTATCATTCAGAAGCTGATTATGAGATGGCGCATAAAGACTTTATTGAGCGCTTCCAAAAAGGAAATCTTCCTGAAAATATAGAAGAAGTTACTGTGGCAATTGAAGGTAAAAATATCGGAATTGCACAACTTCTAAAAGAAGCAGGACTTGTTGTATCAACCTCTGAAGGCAACCGTTCAATTGAAGGGGGCGCCGTTCGTATTGATCAAGAACGTATTAGTGATCGTGCGCTTACAATTGATAAAGGTACGACTGCAATATTCCAAGTTGGAAAACGTCGTTTTGCTAAAATCACTGTTAAATAGGATTCTTACAGATGTCATTTGTTGTCACTGAAAATTGTATTAAGTGCAAATATACAGATTGTGTAGAGGTGTGTCCCGTTGATTGCTTTCATGAAGGACCTAACTTCTTAGTCATTGATCCTGAAGAATGCATTGATTGTACGCTATGCGAACCTGAATGTCCTGCAGGCGCGATTCTTTCTGAAGATGATTTAACTGAGGATCAAATGAAGTTTATTGATCTCAATGCGGAATTATCTCAAATTTGGCCTGTGATTACACAAATGAAGCCTCATGCGGAAGATGCGGAAGAGTGGGATGGTAAACCCAATAAGTTAGAGCTTCTTGAACGCTAATGGCAAGACGTTTAACTCAAAAACAGAAGCTACGTATAGAGGAAAAACGTCAGTCTAATATTGATGCGATGCAGTCTATCGACGCATCGCAATTAAATGTTGGACGCGTGATTACACAACATGGTCAGCATCTTACGTTAGAGAATAGCTCACATGAGTTAATTTCTGCGAACGTTCGCCAGAGTTTGGATAAAATTGTCTGCGGAGATGACGTTCAATATATCTTTGAAAGTGATCAAGCGGTTGTTTTGAATATTTTACCGCGTAAGAATGAGCTTGCTCGTATTGGATTTGGTGGGCGTAAAAAACTCATCGCTAGTAATTTAGATCAAATCGCCATTGTACTTGCCCCAAAACCTGAACCGAGCCCTTCACTTATTGACCGCTATTTAATTGCCATACAGGAGTTTGAAATTCCTGTGCTATTTGTGATTAATAAATGTGAAACAATCCAAAGCCAAAGTGAAATTGAGTTTATTGAGGAATATCATCATATTTTTGGCTATCCGTACTTATTTATAAGTACTTATGAAAAAATTAATGAACCTATTTTGCTAGAACACTTTAAAGGCAAAATCTCAATTCTAGTTGGTCAATCAGGGGTAGGGAAGTCCTCTATTACGAATCTTCTTATTCCTGAGTTAGCTCTACAAACTCAAAAAATTAGTCAATCGACAGGGCTTGGAAATCACACAACATCTGCAAGCACTTTATATCATTTAGAGAATTATGAAGGCGCGTTAATTGATTCCCCTGGCGTGCGTAGCTTTAATATTGATCACTTGACCCTAGAAAATGTTAATAAAGGGTTTCCTGACTTAACACCTTATATCCAACAGTGTAAATTTTCGAATTGTAGACATCTTCAGGACCCAAATTGTGCGCTCTCAAATGCATTGCAAGAGAAAAAAGTAAGCGAACGAAGAGTTCAGAGTTATCTTCAAATTTGCAGCACTTTATAAGTATTGTACAGATTAACTAATATTTCATTAAGGTAAACATCTCGTAGTTTTGAATAAGCTCTTTACCTTTTAAATCTTCAAGTTCTATTAAGAATGCACAGCCGACGACTATTCCACCTAGCTTTTCAATTAATTCAATTGTTGCTTTGATTGTTCCTCCTGTTGCTAAAAGATCATCGCAAATCATAACTCGTTGTCCAGGCTTGATCGCATCTTTATGCAATTGTAGAAAAGCAGAGCCATATTCAAGAGAGTATTCAACTTCAACAGTTTCTCTTGGCAATTTTCCTTTTTTACGCGCAGGCACAAATCCAATACCAAGTTTAAAAGCAACAGGGCAACTTATAATAAATCCTCGTGCTTCTGGTCCCACTACTAATTCGGCATTTTTCTCTTTAGCAAACTCAACGATTTGATTAATCGCAAATTGATATGCATCTCCATTTCCAATTAAAGGAGAAATATCTCTAAAGATTACGCCAGTTTCAGGATAATCTGGAATGCTTTGAATATAGTCTTTTAGGTTCATATAAATTACTCTTTAAATTGTATAGTGCCACAGTAGATTACATTATAAATCATCAGAAATTACAATAGGTGCCCCTGAAAAATTCATAATAACACTAGAGATGTTAATCAGCTCAAATACCATAAAACTTGGGTTTTCAACTGATTCAAATTTATGTTTTAAAATCTCATTGCTTAGAAAAACACGTTGTTTTATATCATGATCTTCAGTGACACAGAATTCTCCTCGTATTCGTATCCATTCTGAATGCGTACTCTCTTTAATGGCTGATAATTCGACACAGGGATTATTTATAATTTCATCATATAATCCCCCATTTTTTTGAGTGGAGAAAAATAGACGTTTGTTATGTGAAAGCCCTAATACAATAGGGCGGACATGGGGTTTTTCATCTAGCCCAATCGTTGCTATAAATAGAACCTCTATTTCTGATAAAAACTGAATAACATCTTCCATGTTGATCCTTTAAACAGCTATTAGAGTAGACCAGAATAATGCTGGACGATGAGTGCTACGATTGCAAGTACAAACCAACATACTGCTCCCATAATGATAGGACGAATTCCATTTTTTAATAGTTGCCCTAAATGTGTATTCAACCCAATACCAACCATTGCAACTATAATTAAAAACTTACCGAAGCTAGCTAAAAATTGTGTAATATTTAACGGAAGAATGTGTAGGCTATTAATAATGGCTGTAATGATGAATCCAACAATAAAGTAGGGGATCGCTTTAAATAAATTAAATTTTGCGGATTCATCATCGTTGGATTGCTTAGCCATATATAACGAAAGCACAAACGTAATTGGAATAATCATTAATGTTCGCGTAAGTTTCACAATCGTAGCAAGTGCACCTGATACTTGGCTATAAGAAAAGCCAGCAGCAACAACTGATGATGTATCATTAATTGCTGTCCCAGCCCAAATCCCAAAAGCGGGTTTACTTAAATCTAAAAGATGACCTAGAAAGGGGAAAAGAAAAACAGCCGCAATATTAAATAAAAAGATCGTTGAAATAGCATAAG
>CAZBKP010000046.1:0-9888 GCA_964492525.1 uncultured Cardiobacteriales bacterium | reverse complement strand
CATCATATAAAGTAAAAAATAGGTTGTGTTATAAGTTTATAATAAAAAAACATTTAGAATCCTGAGAAATACGAACTAACATTCCAGATGTGTGGATTGATTCTCCTACTTTATATGTTCTTTTTTTCGTAGGATTGGTTAAATACATATTTCCTAAATTATCCTTAAAGAGAATTGAGTGATCTTTATTTTGTAGAATATCGATGATCGTACCGTCTCTCTCTGTTTTTTCCGAAATTAAGTTGGAATACACCACTCCTTTAAATTCTAGTGGGCTATTTGGGCAGTAGTTTCCTGTATCTGAAGGTGTGCCTGCACATGCAGAAATGAAAAGTATAGATACAATCAAAATAATATTTTTCACGAAAACTCCAATGATAAATAACGATATAAACTAAGATATAATAGGGCATTGCTAGGAAATAAGTGTGAAAAATTTAACACGTAAGCCCTATATTTTGTAATAATATGCGTTTATGTTTTTATTCTCTAGGCAAACGAAGACAATTTTATGAATCCTTCAATTATTCACAAATTAGAACAACTTGTTGAACGTCATCATGAGGTGGGGGTTCTGTTATCAGAGGCAGATGTAATTAACGATCAAAATCGCTTTCGTGAGTTATCTCAAGAGTATGCTCAGCTTTCTCCTGTAGTTGAAGAGTTTACAGGTTGGCAGTCCAATGAATTTAATCTGAACGAGACCAAAGAGATGCTAGAAAGTGGGGATGCCGAGCTTAAAGAGCTTGCAAAAGAAGAACTCCCACTCTTATTAGAAAAACAAGAAGCATATGAACGCTCTCTTCAAATTTTACTCCTTCCTAAAGATCCAAATGATGATAGCAATATCTTCCTAGAAGTTCGTGCAGGAACGGGGGGGGATGAAGCGGCAATTTTCGCTGGAGACCTCTTTAATATGTATTCTCGTTATGCAGAAGGGCGTCGTTGGCAAGTTGAAATTATTTCTGAAAATCGTGGTGAACATGGTGGTTTTAAAGAAATTATTGCACGAGTAATTGGTCATGGTGCTTATTCACGCTTAAAATTTGAATCAGGTGCGCATCGTGTGCAACGTGTTCCTGAAACAGAATCACAAGGGCGTGTTCATACTTCTGCAGCAACGGTTGCAATTTTACCTGAGGTTCCAGAAACAGAGGTTGTGAATATTAATCCTGCAGATCTTAAAATTGATACGTTTAGAGCATCAGGTGCAGGAGGACAGCACGTTAATAAAACGGACTCAGCAATTCGTATTACACACTTACCAACAGGAACCGTTGTGGAGTGTCAAGATGAACGCTCTCAGCACAAAAATAAAGCACGCGCAATGAGTTTACTCGCATCTAGATTACTTGAAGCGGAACGTGAAAAAGAGCATAAAGCGATGAGTGAAAATCGCCGAAACTTAGTTGGGTCGGGAGATCGTTCTGAGCGCATTCGTACATATAACTATCCACAAGGACGTATTACAGATCACCGTATTAACTTAACGATTTATAAGTTGGATGATGTAATGAATGGGGATGTTGATCAAGTTATTGAACCGCTTATTCAAGAGAACCAAGCAGATCTGCTTGCTGCATTGAGTGATCAGCAATAAATTTTTATTTAGAGTCTTAGCAACAAGTGACATCCATGCACACTTGATGAGTTATGACTACTACAATGATCAACCTGATAGTCATTCAGGGTTAATATCCCTTGCAAATATCATTGATAAGCTTAGAAAAGAAGTCCCTAATTCTCTCCTCGTAGATAATGGGGACTTTCTGCAAGGGAGTCCAATTTCAAATTATTTACAAGAATACTCTATTGATCATATCAATCCTGTGATCAGTGTGATGAATGCACTTCATTATGATGTTGGCACATTAGGAAATCACGAATTCGATTTTGGTATTCCATATTTAGAAACAATACTTCAACAATCTATTTTCCCGATTGTGAATGCAAATATTGTCTCAACAAAAGACAACAGTAATTGGATCACTCCTTATATCATTCTTTCAAAAGAACTTTGTAATCCTTCAGGGGAAAAACAAGCATTAAAGATTGGAGTTACAGGGGCTTTACCACCTCAGGTTGCGGATTGGAATCGAAGAGTTTTTCATCAATATGCTGAATGTAAATCTCAACTATCCGTTCTAGATATTACAGAAACCATAAAAAACACGCTCCCTAAAATGAAGCAAGTGGGTGCGGATATCGTGATTGTATTAGCACATACGGGATTCTCTGATAAGCCTTATAGAAAAGGAGCTGAAAATGCAGCATCGTATCTCGCCCATTTGGATGGGATAGATATTCTTATTACAGGACATGCTCATCACTGTTTTCCAAATGATCTTTTCCCAGAAGGAAAAATAGGAGATAAACCTGTAGTTATGCCAGGTGCTTTTGGACAATACGTTGGAGTGATTGATCTTGAGCTTAAGTATGATGCTAATGATAAACAATGGTCGATTGATCACTCAAACACTCAACTTGTACCTGCTGTGAACAGTGACAATAAATCAAAATATCAAGCACTAATAGCAACACCGCATGAAATGATTCGTACCAAAATGCGCCGAGTGATCGGTTTGAATGAAACTCACTTTGCAAGTTATCTCTCTATGATACAAGATGATGCTTGCATTCAAATTGTCGCCGATGCACAAATTGTATATGCAAAAGAAATGTTGACGCTATTATCTCCTGAATATCAATCACTCCCTATCATTGCAGCGGTTCCTTCTTTTAAAGTGGGAGGACGAAAAGATTCGCCCAATGACTATATTGATATCCCAGAAGGAGAATTTACATTCCGAAATATTGTCGATCTTTATCATTTTAATAATCAAATGGCATTATTAGTCATTACAGGTCAGGAACTTCGAGAATGGCTTGAGTGTGCATTTAGTATTTATCATCATCAATCGGAATCTCTAATAAACTGGAAGGATCACCGTGCCTATAAACGGGATGTGATAAAAGGTGGAATTACTTACTCTGTTGATATTAGCATCCCTCGAAGATATAACGGAGAAGGGAAATTGATTCATCCAGAGGCATGTAGGATTCATTCATTATGTTTTGAAGGTAAAGAAGTTTCTGATGATATGCAATTTATTATCTCTACGAGTCAATATCGTGCATATAGTGGCCAATTCCCAGGTACAGGGGAGGATAAAGTTATTGCGCTTTCAGAAATCGAGATTGTTGACATAATGGAACGTTATATCAGGAAAAATATAAATAAAAATGGGGCTTTGACTGTTGTTCCTTCATTTAATTGGCATCTTGATTTTTCGAAGCTCAATCATTCGGTTTACTTTGAAACTTCATCTTCCATAAAAGCATCGCAATATATTAAATCTTACAGTAAGATACCGATGGAATTTGATCATAAAGATGACAGTGGTTTTGCTGTCTTTCGTATAGGATAAGAAAAATGCCATATTTTATTCATATTATTTTGACACTTGCCGTTATTATTCATGTATTTAAAACAAATCAGGAACGTTATTGGATTTTTATCTGCATACTTATTCCAGGGATTGGTCCATTGGCTTATTTTATTGTAGTTATATTACCAACGCTTATGGGATCTAAAACAGGGTATAAATTAGAACAGAAAGCAAAACGTATCATTGCGCCAAGGGCAGATTTAAAAAGTGCAGAAAATGCATTTAAAGATGCGCCTACGTTTGTGAATAAATTAGCGCTTGCAGATACATATTTTAGTCATGAAAAATACGCAGAAGCGGAAAAACTATATCTTGAGCTACTTACAGGTTTGTATGAGAATGATGCAGATATCTTATTAAAACTCGCAAAAACACAATATTTCCTTAATAAACCTGAAGAAACGCTCCAAACGTTAGATCGTTTACGTTTACATCATCCAGATTTTGACTCATCAGAAGGGCATCTCTTCTATGCAAAGGCACTTGCTAAAACGAAGAATGAAGATAAAGCCATTGAGGAGTTTACAGCACTTGTTCGATATTATCGGGGATATGAAGCGCGAGTAAGTTTCGCTGAGGCATTAATTGAGTTTGATAAAAAAGATGATGCCAAAAAAGTACTTGATGAGCTAAGCGAAGAGGTTAAACGCGCACCCTCCCATGTAAAAGAACTTAATAGTGAGAGTATTCAGCGTATGAAGACATTACTTAAAGGTTTAAAATAAATAAAATTAATAAAAACAATAATGTAATGATTATTTTTACAATATCAGTTTATTGTATTAATTCTTCGAATGCATGCTGAAATTCTGTGAAATACGGAAAATATAATATAGGATATGACATCTATTTTTTTCATCAAAAAAGGAATACAACATGAGTGAATCAAAGAAAGTCCCTGTAATGGTTTTAGCAATTGGTGGAAATGCTCTAATTGCAGATAATGATCATATCGATATGAAATCTCAACGTGAAGTTGCTAAAGGCTTAGCTGTGGATGTTGTGAATTTAATTGAAGCAGGTTGGAGAGTGGTGTTAACTCACGGAAATGGCCCACATGTTGGTATTCATCTAATGCAAGATGAAATGGCTAAGAAAGAGCTTCCACAATATCCATTAGATCACTATGTTTCTAGTACACAAGGTGAAATCGGTTATTTATTGCAATCTGCAATTAAAAATGAATTTACAAAGCGTGGTATTAATAAGCCTGTTGTTTCTGTGGTTACACAAGTAGAAGTGGATAAAAATGACCCTGCATTTACACATCCTGATAAGCCTGTTGGCGTATTTATGGATGAAGCTACTGCGAAGAAAAATGCAGAAGCATTGGGTTGGACAGTCGTTGAAGATTCAGGACGTGGATATCGTCGTGTTGTATCTTCTCCAAAGCCAACAAGTATTGTTGAGCTTGATATCATCAAAAAATTAATCGATTCAGATGCGCTTGTAATCGCTTGTGGCGGTGGCGGTATTCCTGTTGTTAAGAATGCGGATAAAACATTATCAGGCGTAGAAGCTGTAATTGATAAAGATCGTGTATCATCTTTATTAGCAGCAGATATTAAAGCGGATGTTTATTTGATTCCTACAGGCGTTGAGCGTATTGCCGTTAACTTTGGCAAGCCAAACCAAGAGTGGTTATCTACTTTGACAGTTGCTGAAGCTGAGAAGTACAAAGCAGAAGGGCAATTCCCAGCAGGAAGTATGCTTCCTAAAGTTGAATCCCTTCTTGCATATATTGAAGCATGCCCAGAAGGCGCTGGAATTGTAACAACGATCGAAGCAATGGCAGATGCGATCAAAGGTACAAAAGGAACTAAGATTACTAAATAATCTTTAGAGTCATAAAAAAAAGCGATTGTAGAATCGCTTTTTTTATTGGCATTAAAAACAATTTACTCAATCATTAATACAGAATTATTATAAATCGGGCGGTGTAATTTTATTTTTTTACCATCGTCATAGCCTTTTGAATAGTCGCCATTTGCCGATATTTTTATATGGCTATCTGCATTTTTAAGACGATTACGGTCACGAGGTTTGCATACAATCGTGTCTTTAGTCACAATAGCCAGAATTTCCTCATATTTTGCTTCATCTTCTTTGCTAATAAATTGATCAATGACTTTTATAATCGCTTGGCACCAAGCCTCTGCATAAATATTGGCTCGAAGTGTTTTATGGGATTTCTTTTTGACGTTTTTTAAATGCGTTTTTAAATAGTGAGTTCTTGCTTGGTTACAAAGCCTAAATAATACTTGGTAGGTATATTCTGCAAGCTCGCTATTTAACCCATGCCCATGCCATTTGATAGATGTCCCCGTTAAAATGGGAACTGTTGTGAATGCCTTTGAGATGGCAGTGATCAAAAGCGTATGCCACACCGTCATTGAGCCTTTGATATCACCTGTTGAAATACTCAGCTTACTTTTTTCAATCTCCTCTAAATCAATATTAAATTGTTTCATTAAAGCATAAGCATGTTTAAGCGCTTGAGCAGCCTCATGCTCATTGCTTGATTTAGACAATGCTAAACATTTTTTTATTTTCTCTAATGCTTTTTCTTTATTCATCTTGTTATTTTGTTCTAATTATAGAGGGGATGGAAGGTATTTTTTATATTATCAAAGCATATAACTTTGCATCTACTCAGTTTTAATTTTATCGGAGTCTTCACAACTTTTAACAAGATCATTAGCACAGGCAGAACGAATCAACCTGGATGCTTTTGTTCTATCTTGGCTAACTCCTATCCCCTCTAAATACATAAAACCAAGATCATTTTGAGCTACTGCTAATCCTCTTTCAGTAGCCAATCTATACCATTCGGCAGCTTCAGTATAATCTTGACGAACGCCTATTCCTTTGTAATGCATAAAACCAAGCATCCATTGAGAGACTGGATGCCCTTGTTCAGCAGCTAATTTAAACCATTTTGCAGCTTCAGTTTGATCTAGTGGGACTCCTAACCCTCCATAATATATAACTCCCAAAGAAAATTGTGAGATAACGTCTCCTTGTTCAGCTGCCAACTTAAACCACTTTGCAGCTTTAGCTTGATCTAAAGTGACCCCTAGTCCATCAGAATATAGAGAACCTAACATAGATTGCGATTTGAGGTCTCCTTGTTCAGCCGCTAAATTAAACCATTTCGCTGCTTCGGTATAATTTTGCGGGACGACATCCCCCTGAGCATAAATAAATCCAAGTTTAGATTGGGCGTGCATATATCCTTGTTCTGCAGATAATGTAAGCCACTTGATTGATTCGGTATAATCTTCAACAACCCCTTTACCTTCATAATACATAAAACCTAACATGAATTGACCAACAGAATCTCCTTGTTTTGCAGCCAATCTAGCCCACTTTGAGGCTTCTACATAATCCCTTGTAACGCCTCTCCCTGTGCTATACATGAATCCTAGCTCTGACTGCGCTTTTACATCACCTTGTTCTGCTTTTTTTATTAATTCTGGTAATTCAGAAAAAGCCAAGTTCATCAGCAAGATAAGATTTATAATTAGAACTCTCATTGCTATTCCCTATATTTGAAATTATCAGACAATTCTAATATAGAATAAATTTTGCTGCACTTTTAACTGTATTTACTAGAAGAAGAACTAATACTGATAATTAGATTAAACCGTATTTAGTCCTTTAAATATGTTGAAAATTACTTTTTACGTATAATAGCCGATTACTCCTTTGTCACGGCTTTTACGCTCAAAGAAAATAATGGAACTATTAATTACAACGCTTAATGCAAAATTTTCTCATGCTTCTCTTGCTACACGCTATCTATACGCAAATTTAGATGAAGCGCTTCGTGCAAAAAGCAAAATTATTGAATTTACGATTCAGCAAGATACGGATGAAATTCTTGAGATCATCCATGCTCATCAACCTAAAATTGTTGTGATCGGAGTGTATATTTGGAATATCAAGGAGTGTACTCGATTAATTCGTGAGCTTAAAGTTCTATTACCCGATACTTATGTGATCATTGGCGGACCAGAGGTTTCTCATGAGTATGAGGATACAGAGATTTTTAAAGCGTGTGATTATCTCGTTGCAGGGTGGGGGGATATTTCTGTTTTTGAACTCTGCAAAGCGATTCTAGAAGGGAATCCACCTTCACAAAAAGCGATTCAAGGGATTCAGCCTAAATTAGAAGAGATAAAGCTCCCCTATCAATATTACACAGACTTTGATCTTAAGCACCGTACGATTTATGTGGAAGCTTCAAGAGGTTGTCCGTTTAAATGTGAGTTCTGCTTATCCAGCCTTGATAAAACCGCATGGACATTTCCGCTTGAGCCTTTTTTAGAGGCAATGAACGATCTTCATCAAAGAGGGTTACGCCAATTTAAGTTTATAGATCGTACTTTTAATCTCAAACGAGAATTTACGACACGAATCCTCAATTTCTTTTTAGATAAAAATGCAGAACATCCTGAGGATCCCGTCTTTTTGCATTTTGAGCTTGTCCCTGATTTCTTACCGGATGAATTAAAGGCATTAATCCTTAAATTCCCTGAGGGAAGCTTGCAGTTTGAGATTGGGATTCAAACGCTTTACCCCGAAACACAAAAATTAATTAATCGTAAAACAGACTTAGTTAAGGCAAAAGAGAATATCTCTTGGCTCTCTGAACATACGAAAGTGCATCTTCATGTTGATTTAATTGCGGGGCTTCCTGCGGAGAATTTATCAGAGTTTGCAAAGGGATTTAATGAGCTGTGGTCGTGGAATCCGCAAGAGATTCAATTGGGAATCCTAAAACGATTAAAAGGTGTTCCAATTGCACGCCATACGGAAGCCTTTCATTTTAAATATAGTCCAGAGCCCCCTTATTCTGTCTATGAGAATAAGGATATGGATTATGCAACGATGAATCAAATGAAGCGTGCTGCGAAGTTTTGGGATTTAGTCGCCAATTCAGGACGATTTAATGAAACGCTTTCCCTTTTATTTAAGGAAGATGCATTTGAAACGTTGTGGGCACTTTCGGATTTCTTATTTACGAAGTTTAAACGAATTCATAGTATTCCGTTAGATAAGCTCTTTTTTGAAGTCTTTAATTTTCTAGTTACGATGGAAAAGTATCCGCTAGAAGAGATTCAGTCAAAAATGACAATCGACTTCTTAAAGATAGGATTGCAAGGATGGCCGAAATATTTAGGTGACAAACCTGCTGATTTTGATAAACGGTTTGAGAAGCGGGGAATCAATAGTTCTGCCCCTAAACGTCAGCAACTGCATTTGTAGGAATATGATAGAATATTGCATTCTTTAATCTTTTATTTTAGGAGCATTCAGATGACATTCTCTAAATTTGCATTAGTCATGGTAGGAGCGTTTTGTATGACTCAAGCACACGCAGTCGATAGTAAAACAATTGAGGCATTTCCTAAGGCATCAGAAGGGCAAGTCCGTTATGTGATTTCACTTCCTGAAATTGCAACAGAGAACGATGCGAAGGTTGAATTGATTGTCGGAAAGACCATGGAAGTGGATTGTAATCGCCATTTTTTTGGGGGAGAGATTAAAGAGAAAGATTTAGAAGGTTGGGGATATAACTATTACGAAGTCTCTGAGCTTAAAGGCCCCATGGGAACTCGTATGGGATGCATGGACAATGCTAAAAAAGAGGAGTTCGTGACACTTCAACCTCAGCCCTTATTACGTTATAACAGCAAATTGCCTATCGTGGTGTACGCACCTAAAGATGTCGTTGTGAAATATCGTATTTGGCAAGCAGATGTATTGACGTTAACGGCAGAAGAGAAGTAAATTACTTCACTTTATCGCCTTATTTTTGAATTTATAGAGAGTTAAGATCGGACATTATGGAAAAGAGTTATCAGCCTAGTAATATTGAGACAAAGTGGTATCAGTTTTGGGAATCTAAAGGGTTTTTCAAACCTTCAAATGATGAGAGTAAACCCGCCTATTGCATCGTGATTCCACCACCGAATGTTACGGGCTCTCTCCATATGGGGCACGCTTTCCAAGATACGATCATGGACTTTTTAATTCGTTACCATCGTATGAAAGGCGATAATACGTTATGGCAACCAGGAACGGATCATGCGGGGATTGCAACGCAAATGGTGGTAGAGCGCCAGCTTAATCAACAGGGATTAACGCGTCATGATTTAGGACGCAATAAATTCATTGAGCGCATTTGGGAATGGAAAGAGAAGTCGGGGGGAACAATCACTCAACAGCTCAGAAGAATGGGGGCAAGTGCCGATTGGTCTCGTGAGCGCTTTACGATGGATGAAGGGCTCTCTAAAGCGGTTCGTAAAACGTTTATTGATCTTTACGAGAAAGGATTAATCTATCGCGGTAAGCGACTTGTGAACTGGGATCCTGTTTTAAAAACGGCAGTATCGGATATTGAAGTGGAGTCTGTAGAAGAGCAAGGCTCTTT
>CAZBKP010000045.1:0-9992 GCA_964492525.1 uncultured Cardiobacteriales bacterium | reverse complement strand
CGACACTAAGGAAAAAACAACGGGTATTCTCATATCAGCAGATGCTCAGCAAGGAAAAGTGCTTAATTTGCAGGTTTGGTTAACATTGGCAGGATTTCCTTCGGGCGAAATTGACGGAAAACGGGGAGAGCTTACTCGTCAAGCGATTAAAGATTATGAAACTTCTATAGGTTTAAAACCTACAGGGGAATTGAGCGCGAAATGGGAAGCACCATTAGAAAAGACAATCTGGCAAAAAGTTCAAGAAAAGTTAAAAGAACTTAACCTCTATTCAGGAGATGCAGATGGAATTCCTGGTACTGGAACAGTCCAAGCGTTAAAAGACTATGAGAAAAGTAAAGGGCTTCCAGAAACAGCAGGCCTCACTACAGATACTCTAGTCTCTATTTTTAATGAGGGGCAGCTAGTCTCGAATGAAGAAATAAATGAAGAACCACTTAATACAGATACGAAAGAAGAGGATGAGATCATTGCAGCCGAAGGTGGGGATGAAGAAAATGAAGGTGAAACGGAATTAGTGGATAATACAGAAATAGAGAGAGAAACTTACTCTACAAATACGACAGAAGCTGTAGAAGATATGCTTCAAGCAAATACCAGTACGGCAACGACACTTGCTGAATTTATTCCAAAAGGTGAAAAAGAAATTGTAAAACAGCAACTGATTTTAAATTACTTAGGATACTATTCAGGAAAAATAGACGGATTGGTAACGGATCTTTTTACCTCATCTGTAAAAACATTCCAAGAAAAACATAATGTCTCGGTTGATGGAAAAATTGGACGAAATACAATGAAGATCTTGGAACAAGAGGGGATTGTCAAATTACAGAAATTTTTCTTAAAAGAAAAATTATTAGATGATCAGCCAACGGGAACATTAGGCCCTAAAACGCGTAAGATTATTGCAACCTTACATAAAGATCATCAGTTACCCCCTCCTGAGAATGACCGAGTGTTAGATATCGGAACTATTCTGATCGCGCTTGATAAGGAGAATAACAGCCACTATGTCAAAATCTATCTAACTGTTTTAGAACAGGAACGTATCGAACGTGAGCGTATCAAGAAAATGCAAGAGTACTTGATTGCACTGGGGTATTTGTCTGATTCAGCAAATGGAAAGATGACAAATGCAACACAAAAAGCGCTAGATAACTTCCGAAAAGAAGAAAAAATTAAGACAGAAGATTCTAGAGAGTTATTAGCTTACTTCGATAAATCGACCGTTAAAAAAATTCAAAGTCAACTTAACAAATTAGGGTACTCATTAACTGCAGATGGATTAAAAGGTCCTAAAACTACCAAAACAATTGAAGCATTTCAAAAGAAATATAAATTTAAAGTTACAGGTTTTCCAAATTTAGAAACGCTTCTACAAGTTAATGAGCGCATTGCAGCTAGCAATCGTAGAGCACCTGTGACTGAAGCAATTGTTGCATCGGAAAGCTCTCGACCTGTAAAAGGAACGATGCCTAATTTATCACGAAGAGCTGGGCAAATGGATCGAGTTTTGAGTGCAGAACCTTCAAATACAATCAAAGGGCGTTTACAGATGGTTTATAACAGTAAAGGCTCATTGGCTGGATGTAAGGTCAATAATATTACGATGGCAGCACGTTGGTGTGATAGTTTTAAAAATAACCAAGCGTGCCGAGTGTTATATAAAAATGGGCGCGTTCTCTCGATCCGCTGTCGGTAATTATTATTAAAAAGGGTTTATGGTGTTTTTTTAACTTTTCGTGCTTTTTTCGTTAGATAAACACCATAAAAAAATGCAATTAATCCGACGGTAATGACGATATAAAAGCCCCAAATATTCCAAAAGCTATCAAACTGTAATGCGCTTGGATTATCTTCTGGATAACGGAATGTAACCGTTGAGCCGACAGGATGCTCCGTTTGGTTCAGCGTATCAATCGCGCGTGCACTTAAGCTAGTATTTGGGGACTGAGCATTAAATCGAATAAAAGGGTGCGCATATGCTTCGGTGCTATCGTAATTTACAATGGTTCCCGAAGCTGGGATCAGGGTTCGTTCCATATAAATAAAATAGCCTGCGCTTACGGTAATAAGGATACCTAGCATTCTAAAAAAACGAGCAAGAACCATTGATGATGTCATGATATTTTCCTATTCTTAATGGGAGAGAAGCGTATTGATCTCTTCGATGCGGGCATCCGCATCAAGCCAACGTTCCTCTAATGTTTCAATCTCTTTAATTATAGTCATTTTTTCTTGATTCAAGTTTTGAATCTCATCATGGCTATGGGTTTGATACGTCTCTGTATCGTTCAAGATCGCATCAATTTTATCGACTTTCTGCTGTTGTTTAGGAATCTGTTTCTCTTCAATCTCGGTTTTTTCACGCATTAATCGTTTAAGCTCATTATTAAGATTTTTGCGCTCATTATAATCAATCTTATTTTCAGGAGCTGTGGACTCTGTTGGATTATTTTTGGTTGAATGCGCCTCTTTTTGATTATTCTCGACCACATATTTTCGGTAATCATTAAGATCTCCCTCAAAGTATGAGAGTTGACCCTGATGGATAACGGCAAATTGATCACAGCACATTTCAAGCAATGAAGCATCATGGGATACAATCACAACACCTCCTTCAAAAGATTGTAACGCAAGGGCAATCGCTTCTCGCATTTCAAGATCAAGATGGTTAGTCGGTTCGTCTAAAAGGAGTAAATTCGGCTTCTGATAAACAATCATTGCGAGCGCAAGCCGTGCCTTTTCACCTCCTGAAAATCGCTCGATACTTTCAAGCGCCTTATCTCCATGAAAATCAAATTGACCTAAGAAATTTCGAATTTCTTGAGTAGACGCTTTTTTATCCAATTGTTGAATATGCCATAAAGGTGATTCTGAGAGCGTCAAATACTCAAGTTGATGCTGGGCAAAATACCCGATTTTTAAATATTCAGAGGGTGTAAATGTGCCATTTTCTATAGAGAGTTCGCCTGCAATTGCTTTAATGAGCGTCGACTTTCCTTCACCATTTTTGCCAAGAAGACCAAGCCGACTATCTGGCGTCAATGTGAGCGAAAGCGAACGTAAAATAGGTTGAGAGGGAACATAACCAATATCAACCTCATTCATTACAAGAAGTGGTTCGGGTGTCCGCTCTGGGGATAAAAAGCTAAACTGAAAAGTATTCGTTGCGACTACAGGCGCAATATCTGCAAGTTTTGCCAAAGCTTTGACGCGGCTTTGCGCTTGCTTCGCCTTGGTTGCTTTTGCACCAAATCGGCGTATAAAATCTTGTAGATGTGCTTTTGTCTTCTCATTTTTCTCGTACATCGCCTGTTGAAGCGCAAGTTTTTCCGAGCGAAGACGGAGAAAATCCGAATACGTTCCTGAATAAAGCGTTGCGGTTCCATTTTCTAAATGCAAAATGGATTGGCACGTTGCTTCAAGAAACTCACGATCATGCGAGATGATAAGCAGAATCCCAGTATAGCGATTGAGCCACTCTTCAAGCCATACGACGGTTTCAAAATCCAGATGGTTTGTCGGTTCATCAAGTAGCAAGATATCTGAGCGACACATTAGTGCTTTGGCAATATTTAACCGCATCCTCCATCCCCCCGAAAACTGAGTCAAAGGTAGAGAGAGTTCTTCTTGCTTAAAACCTAATCCTTGAAGAAGGGTTGCGGCACGACTATTTGCCCGATAACCATCGATTCGCTCAAGCTCACCATGAATTCGACTGATTTCCATTCCATCATTATTTGAAAGGGCAACTTCTTCTGCATTTCGAAGAGCAATCAACTCATCATCCCCTGAAAGCACATAGTCCAAAACCGTCTGATGAATATCACGGATCTCTTGCTCAACATACGCAATTCTGAGGTGAGGTTGGATATAAAGACTTCCCTTATCTGTCTCATAATGCCCCAGAATAAGGTTAAAAAGGGAGGTTTTTCCTGTTCCATTTTTGCCCACAATTCCCACATGCATTTTAGGCGAAATAGTGGCGGTAAAATTATCAATTAAAACGCGCGTACCGACCCGAAGCGAAACCTGATTAAACTCTATCATTGAGAGGAGACCTGCCATGAAATCGTACGATCATACCCAAGTGGCACAAGCACATCACCATTAATATAAGGATATTCTTGTGGGGGTTGCCATGGGGATTTTTTGAGGGTAATTTTTGTTGTGTTGTAAGGCATACGATAGAAATCCGCACCATTTTTGCTCAAAAAAGCTTCAAGTTGACCAAGTGCATTTGCCTCGTCAAAGGCTTCGGCATAAAGGGGAACCGCCGTGAGCGCTGAATAACAGCCTGCACAACCACAGGAATTCTCTTTACTGCCTTTAGCATGAGGCGCGCTATCAGTTCCTATGAAGAATTTGCTATTCCCACTTGTGGCAGCCTTCACTAACGCTTCACGATGCAATTCTCGCTTTAAAATCGGTAGGCAATAAAAATGAGGTTTAAGGCCTCCTGACAAAAGATGATTGCGATTATAAAGCAGATGCTGAGGGGTGATCGTCGCCGCAATTTCTTGCTCGCCCATCACATAATCTACAGCATCTTTCGTTGTGATATGTTCCATAACAACTCGGAGAGTTGGGAATCTCTTTTTTAAAGGCATAAGCTCTTCTTCAATAAATCGTGCTTCACGATCAAAAATATCGACAGAAGGATCTACAACTTCTCCGTGTGTTAAAAACGGCATCCTGACTTCCGCCATCGCTTCAAATACAGGGTAAAGTTGTTCTAAAGATGCCACGCCTGCCTGAGAATTCGTGGTCACACCTGCAGGATAGAGTTTCACCGCATGAATCATACTCGAGTCTTTTGCTTCATGAATAACTTCTGGCGTCATATTTCGTGTTAAATAGAGCGTCATTAAAGGCTTAAATTGACTCTCTTTGGGAATGTATTTGGTAATTCGCTCTAAGTAAGCGTGCGCTTTTGCTGTATTTGAAATAGGCGGAACGGTATTTGGCATAATAATCGCACGTTGAAAACTTTGAGCCGCATGAGGAACGGTCGTCTTAAGTGCATCATTATCACGGAGATGAATATGCCAATCATCCGGCGCAATAATCGTAAGTTCTTTTGTCATATGAAAATTCCTCGTGCGTAAATTTTGTAAATAGGGTATAAAAAAAATTAAGTAGACTATTATACTAGATAAACATCAATAGCGGAGGAGGCTTGATATGGCAAAAATTTATATCTCAGGAAGAGAGGCTAGTTTGTGGCAAAAAATTTTAGTCGGAATCATCTCATTCGGCGCGCTCGTCCTATCTATCTTTTTGGGATGGATCTTATTGATTATCGGTGGAATTGTTGCAATCATTGCCTATGTTGTTTTTCGTATCAAAATGCGTAAGTTCTATAAGCAAGTTTCGGAAATGCAATCAAACATGCAACAACAGACGCAAAATAGTGACCAGAGTGAACGTTATTTTAGTAAGGATGATGATGTTATTGATGGAGAGTATAAAGAACTCTAGGTTCTTGCCAGTTTTGATAACAACGTTGTTTAATTATATTTTATTCAAATAAATTGCTAAAAATATCCTACACTATCACAAGGTAGATTAGGATATAGGCATGTTAGCACTCATCGATAGTAAAAATATACCAGAGAGCATTTATAAATGGTGTATCACAGAAGGAAAAGGAACTGAAGACGCGAGAAAACTTGCTGCGCTTTACGTCGCTGTACACCTTGGTGAAAGTTATACTGATTGGGAAAAAACAGCAAAAGTTCATGGTGATCCTGAGTTTAGTGCCTTAGCAAAGGCATTTATCGCGGATGTTCGTCATCATCACAATAAAACAAATGGTAAACACGCTTTAATATTAGCGTCACTTTACCTCTCTGACTCACCAGAATTTCACTAAATTAGTAATCTAAAAGCGTTCTTCGGATTTTTACACCCACACTCTTTGTAAATGGAATTGCATTCGGCTTATGTAATGTAAGCGTAACTTCATTGGTTTTGTATATCGTGATGATATGCTTTGTGATCGTTTCAGCGAGTGTCTCGACCAATTCAAACTCAGAAGATTCAATCAATTCCTTAACACTATTTGAGATTTTTTCGTAATCTAAAGTATGTTTGATATCGTCTGTTTTGGCAGCAGGTTTATTATCCCATGCCATTTCTAAAGAGATGATGATGGGTTGTTTTTGTACACGTTCAAAATCATATATCCCAATAATTGCCTCAGCGTAAAGCTCATTAATAAATACAATATCTGAAGACACGTTTGCTCCTTAGAAGACAGAGATGGGATACGAACCTAAAATTCTTAAAAGAGAAGAACGATTTTTAATTTCCAAAAAGGCTTTTTTGAGATTATCGTCTTCTTGGTGACCAAGGACATCAATAAAGAAGATATATCCCCACATTTTATTTTTAGAAGGACGAGACTCTAGTCGAGTCATTGTAACTTCATGCGTTGAAAGCGGTTCAATTAACTGAGAAAGAAGTCCTGGGCGATCATTTGCTGAAACAATAAATGTCGTTTTATCATTTCCGCTCTTCCCAACCGATTTATTTCCAATCGCAAAAAAGCGCGTTGTATTATTCGGCTCATCTTCGATGGACTTTTCTAGAATAGGGATATTGTAGAAATTTGCAGCTTCTATGCTTGCGATAGAAGCGGTATGATTCGGAGCATCTTTTGATTTTAATAATGCTTCAATATTTGAGTTACACGCAATTCGCTCTGCTGTTGGAAGATTGAAATCAAGCCATTTCCTACACTGCGCAAGCGATTGGGGGTGTGCATATACAATCTTTATCTCTGAAAAATGATTACATTCGGAGATGAGATTTTGATGGATACGTAGCTCAGTTTCACCGCAAATGGATAGGGATGAATTTAAGAAACAGTCTAGGGTTAAATTAACCGCGCCTTCGGTAGAATTTTCGATGGGAACAACACCAAAATCAATAGAGCCCGACTCAACTGCTCGAAAAACTTCATTAATGGTGGGTTTAGGCTCAAGTTGTGCAGAACCGCCAAATAATTTACTTGCAGCGAGCTCAGTAAAAGTTTTCTCAGGGCCAAGATAAGCGATTGATAGAGGTTTTTCTAATGCTAAACATGTCGACATAATTTCTCTAAAGAGACGAGCTACTTCCTGATTTGGAATAGGACCTTGGTTTCGAGAAATATGTTTTTGCAAAACTTGAGCTTCTCTTTCGGGGCGATACATCTCAGTGTCACCTTGTGCAATTTTAATTTCGCCAATAGCTTTTGCATGGGTTGCTCGTTCATTTAATAGCTGTAAAATCTGCTCATCTATTTTATCGATTTGGTTTCTATGAGAAATAAGTGTATTCATAACTATCTGAAAATTTGAAATAAAAAATAATTTAGCTTTTAATGTTTGCTAGTCAAAAGTATAATAGACAATTAGGATATAAGATAGATATTAATATGGATTAGAAAATGATCATCTTAATTTATAATTAAAAAAAGCAGATCTCAATAGGAAAAAATATGTTAACAATTTTGATTGCGGATGATTCAAAAGTACAAAAGGTCGTTATTTCAAAGTTCCTGAAAGAGAAAGGTTACATAGTGCTTGATGCAAAAGATGGGAATGAGGCGTATGAAATTGCAGAGAAGGTTAAACCTGATTTGATTTTGATGGATGTTGTTATGCCTAACTGCAATGGATTTCAGTCATTGCGTAAAATTAAAGCAAATGATAATCTAAAGGAGATTCCTGTAATTATGGTCAGTACTAAGAATACTGAATTGGATATGGTATGGGCAAAGCGACAAGGTGCTTCTGGGTATATTACGAAGCCTGTAGATTTTGATCTCTTAATGGAAGAGATTAAAAAAAATAGTGTAGATTTAAGTACAAAATTATAGAAATTTTAGAGGTTCTTTACTCATGGAATTAGTCGTACAACGCGAACAACTTTTACTCCCTTTACAGGCACTTATAGGTGTTACAGAAAAAGGGCAAACTTTGCCTGTGCTTGCGAATGTAAAAATGCAAGTAAAAGAAGAGGAGGTTGTTTTAACGACGACAAATTTAGAAATTGAGCTTACATGTGCATTTCCTCATATTTCTGCTGAAGTTGGTGGAACAACAGTTCCTGCGAAGAAATTCTTAGATATATTAAAAGCACTTCCACAAGGTATTGAAGTTCATCTTTCTGTGAGTCCGATCAAGCTCGATATAAAAGCGGGACGTTCTAAATTTTCCCTCTCATGTTTACCATTAGAAGAGTTTCCTGTGCTTGATCACATTGAGTTTGATCACACTTTAACGCTTCCAAAAAATGAATTAAGAAAGTTAATCCACCGTGTCTCATATGCAATGGCATCTTCTGATGTTCGTTATTTCTTAAATGGTATGTTATTAGATGTTTCTGAACAAAAAATTGCAGGTGTTGCAACAGATGGGCATCGTCTTGCACACAGCTGTTACGAACTTGCATCACAAACAGATGCGGTTGGGCAATTTATTATTCCTAGAAAAGCTGTAGATGAACTATTAAAGCTTTTAGAGAATGAGGCAGCGCCCGTGCATCTCCAGTTAAGTCATAATCACCTTAGAGTAGAGCTTGGAAGCATGATCTTTACAACGAAATTGATCGATGGAAAGTTCCCTGATTATGAGCGAGTGATTCCACCCATTGGAAAGCGAATCATTATGGCAGATCGTGTTGGGATGATCGAAGCATTGACACGTGCCTCTATCTTATCTCAGGATAAGTTCCGAGGCATTAAGATGAATATAACCCACTGTTTAGTTACATTGCTTGCAAATAATCCAGAACAAGAAGCTGCAGAAGAAGAAGTCGAAGTTAACTATCAAGGGGATGATTTTATGATTGCATTTAATGCTAGCTATATCACAGAAGCATTTAAAAACCTTGAAAGTGAAATGGTTCAAATGAGCTTTACGGAAAACAACTCAAGTTGCTTAATTAAAAATCCAGAAGATGATTCGGTGGACTACGTTGTAATGCCGATGCGCTTATAATGTGAGCATCCAATCGTTATCGATTCAAGGGTTTAGGAATTTACATACGCAATCCCTTGAGTTTCACCCAAAGTTTAATCTCATCCTTGGTGAAAATGCTTCTGGAAAAACAAGTTTTCTAGAAGCTTTATATTATTTATCTCGCCTAAAATCTTTTCGACAAAAAGATGCTCTGAAGCTAATTCAAGAAAATGACACCTTCTTCCGACTGATTGCGAACATTCATTCAGGAATAGAGAATCATAAAGATTTACTAGGAATTGAATGCAGTAAAGATCGTTTTGTGGTTAAGCTAACCGGAGAAACCTTACAACAGCGCTCTATTTTAGCAAAAACCCTACCGTGCTTATATATCGATCCTGAAACAGGAAAGTTATTAACAGATAGCCCAAAATTCCGCAGACAATTTCTAGATTGGGGATTATTCCAAAAAGAAGCCTCCTACCACCGCCTATGGCAACAATTCGAACGATTATTAAAACAACGAAACGCCGCATTAAAAAATAGAAGTAGCCACAAAGTGCTGGATAGCCTTGATGAACCTTTTTCACGCTACGGAATCACGCTTTCCGAGAAGCGTTCAGAATTTGCAACACAACTCATCGAAAAAGCACAGCCTTTTCTTTTGGGATTATTAGATGAATCATATCTGTGGACATTGGAATATAAACGAGGATTTTCAGGAGAATTTAAAGAAGAGCTTCTTCACTCAAGAGAGCGTGACTATCAAATTGGGTTTACTCGTTCAGGCCCACATCGTGCTGATTTTACACTCAAAGTGAATGGTAAAAATGCAGGTGAAGTATTATCTAGAGGGCAAATCAAACTTGCTAGTATCGCTCTAACCATGGCTCAAATAGTGATCTTTCAAAAGGTTCATAATGACAGAGATGTTGTTTTGTTAATGGATGATATGAGTGCAGAGCTCGACCGAGCTCATCGCCAGCTTTTATTAGATGCATTTAGAAGTCTACCTGTTCAGTTATTCATCACGTGTCT
>CAZBKP010000044.1:0-10227 GCA_964492525.1 uncultured Cardiobacteriales bacterium | reverse complement strand
CACCATTTATGGATTTGCTGTTGCATTAGGACTTCTTGAGCAAAAGTTAAAAGGAAAATCCTACGACCAAACAGGGGATAAACACGCACCGCTTCTTTTCCCAAATGCACCTTTAGATACACGTGTCCTCATTGAGCGTGAAGCAAGACGACTTTCAGGCTATTACCAAGGCCGTTTAATTAGCGACAAGATCATTGGGCTACTAGAAAATTCTGATCCTAACGAGTTTGCGCTTAAAGTCGGGACTTGGCTTGAGCAAGAAAATGACCCTCGTTTAACAGAAGTAGTGCATCAGATTCAAAAAGTCTGTGTCGAAAGTATTCAGGGAGTGAAGCATGGCGGATAAAGTCTTCTTCTATGTCCTTAACCAAAAGTTTGTTGAGCAAGAGACAGATATCCCAGAAGCGGCTCAGCAAGTCATGTATTACTCTCTTGCAATCGGGCATCATGTAGGTGTGATTGATTGTTTAAAATCTGTCATTGAGTGTGATACAGACGATTACCAAAAATGGTATCAATACTTAACGGAAGGGACGGAAGCGTATCTAAAATTTGCGAGACTTCTAAAATTTGGTGAAATTACAATTGATATCAGCCATGTAAACTTACTAGCAGATGCCTTTATGGCAGTACGGGGAGAAATGGTTGAGCCGTATAGAGGATGGACGGATACTTTATTACAACTCTTTCAAGCCATGACGAAAGAGCCTGCAATGTACTTAATGATAAAGCGAGTGGCATAGCGTGATTGAGCGAAAATTAATTTTGACCGTAGGCAATAGTATGATGGGTGATGATGGTGCAGGTCCCTTATTAGCAAGTCGATTAACAGAAAACCCGATTGAAGGTTGGCAGGTGATTGATGGTGGATCTACACCTGAAAATGTTGTTCATCAAATTCGTCACTTTAATCCGTCATTATTGCTGATTGTCGATGCCACTGAAATGGGATTAAAGCCCGGAGAAATTCGGTTTATTGATCCCGATATGATCGCGGAACTCTTTTTAATGAACACACACAATATGCCACTCAATTTTCTGATAGATCAGTTAAAAGAGGATATTTCCAATATTCTCTTTTTGGGAATTCAGCCTGATATCGTTGGATTTTATTATCCCATGACGAATGCAGTAAAAGAAGGCGTAGAAAAGATCTATTTGGCATTAAATATGCTTGATATAGAAGAAGTATTTGATCCTTTGGTGGCAGAGGATGAAGACTCAGATTTATTAGGGGGCAACTATGAACCAATTTATTAACGCTAACCCAGATGCTTGTATTGGGTGTAAAACATGTGAAGTTGCATGTGTACTTTCCCATGGTGATAAGTTAGAAAACTTAGAAACAGCGCATTTTAATGCAAGATTGAAAGTGATTGTAGCATCGAATGTCACGGTTCCCGTCATGTGTCGTCAATGTGACGATGCTCCTTGTGCGGTTGCATGTCCAAATGGTGCAATTGATATTAAGGATAAACGCGTTGTTATCAACCAAGATAAATGTATCGGTTGTAAAACTTGTGTTTTAGCGTGTCCATTTGGTGCTATGCAGGTCAAAGTAAAATTAGTTCCAAGAATGGTAAATGGAAAACAGATTGGCAGTAATTACAAAGCAGAAGCGTTAAAGTGTGATCTATGTTCCTCAAATCCAGAAGGGCCTGCTTGTATTCGCGCGTGTCCTACCGATGCGCTCACATTAGTCAATCCTGCTGAATTAGAAAAGATTCAATTTGAAAAGCAACTTGCGGCAACAGCGAGAGACCCTCGTTTAGGTGCATAGTTTGATTACTAGGAGGTAAATTATGAAAAAAGTGATAGAAGTTTGCCCATATTGTGCATCGGGGTGCAAAATTAATTTGCATGTCGAGAACGGTAGAGTTGTGGGTGCCGAAGGTGCAGACGGTGTAACCAATGAAGGTGAGTTATGTCTAAAAGGGCTCTATGGTTGGGACTTTATTCATGACACAAAGATTTTAACCCCTCGTTTACGTAATCCTATGATTCGCCGTGAGAAAGGGGGAAAGCTTGAGCCTGTATCATGGGAAGAAGCGATTCGCTTTACCGCAGGTAAATTAAGAGAGATTAAAGAAAAGTATGGTCCAGATTCAATTATGACCTCGGGTTCTTCTCGTAGTACAGGAAATGAGACAAACTATGTCATGCAGAAGTTTGCTCGCGCAGTGATAGGAACGAATAACGTCGACTGTTGTGCAAGGGTGTGACACGGCCCTTCAGTTGCAGGTCTGCAACTTACCGTCGGTGGCGGTGCTATGAGTAACTCAATTACTGAGATTGATGACACAAAATGTATTTTTATTTTCGGTTGGAATCCAGCAACTTCACATCCAATCATTGCACGTAGAGTGGTGCGTGCAAAAGAGCGGGGTGCGAAGATCATTGTTTGTGATCCACGAAAAATTGAAACAGCAAGAATTGCAGATATTTATGTCCCATTGAAAAATGGAAGTAATATTGCATTTTTGAATGCAGTAGGGCACGTATTAATCAAAGAAAACTTAATTAATCGTGAGTTTATTGATAAGTATACAGATGGTTTTGAAACCTATCGCAGCATTGTAGAAGAGTATACGCCTGAGTCTGTTGAAGAGACTACAGGGATTGAAGCTTCAGTGATTCGTGAAGTCGCTCGTATGTATGCAACCTCGCCTGCATCAGGTATCTTCTGGGGAATGGGGGTATGCCAGTTTAACCAAGGCGTAGAAACGGTTCGTGCATTGGCAAGTTTAGCATTATTAACGGGACATATTGGTCGACCTAATACAGGACTTGCGCCAGTACGTGGACAGAATAATGTTCAGGGTGCTTGTGATATGGGTGCGCTTCCGAATCAGTTCCCAGGATATCAGAATGTTACGGATGAAGCAGTTCGTGCTAAATTCGCAAAAGCTTGGGATGTTGAATCGCTACCTTCAAAAATTGGTGTGTATTTAAGTGAAGTTGCGATGAAGGCTGAATCAGGAGAGCTTAAAGCATTCTACTGTATGGGTGAAGATCCACTCCAAACAGAACCTGATTTATCTGCAGTAAGAAGAGGTTTTAGTGAGCTTGAGCTCTTTATCGTGCAAGATGTCTTTATGACAAAAACAGCTGCGGCTGCCGATGTCATTCTCCCTGCAACCACATGGGGTGAGCATGAGGGGGTTTACTCTGCGGCAGATAGAGGATTCCAGCGCTTTTATAAAGCCGTTGAGCCAGAAGGGGATGTCAAAGTAGATTGGGAAATTATCAGTCTACTTGCTACAGAACTTGGCTATCCAATGCACTATAGCAATACCCAAGAAATTTGGGATGAGCTTCGTGAATTATGTCCTAAATATTATGGGGCAACCTATGAGAAACTCGATGCAAATGGTGGTTTAGGATATGTACAATGGCCATGCCCAACCTTAGATTCTCCGGGATCAAAATACCTTTATGATGATGGTAAAGGAGGGGTTAAGTTTGATACACCGAATGGCAAAGCACAGTTCTTTACATGTGATTGGGAGCCTCCTGTTGAGCGGTTAAGTGAAGAATTCCCACTTGTTCTTGCAACAGTAAGGGAAGTTGGGCACTATTCATGTCGCTCTATGACAGGAAACTGTCGAGCACTTGCGGCACTTGCGGATGAACCTGGCTTTGTTCAGATCAATACTGAAGATGCAAAAGCCTTGAATATTCAACAGCATGAACTCGTTTGGATTCAATCGCATCACGGTAAAGTCATCTCTAGGGCAGATATTAGTGATCGAACCAATAAAGGCGCGGTATATATGACGTACCAATGGTGGATTGGCGCATGTAATGAGCTTGTCGGTGAAAACCTAAGCCCCATTACCAAAACACCTGAGTATAAGTATGTTCCTGTCAAATTGATTCCGATTGAGAACCAAGTGGATGCAGAGCGCTATGTTTTAGAAGAGTATAGCGAATTGAAGCATCATCTCCGTAAAGAAACGGAAGATGGAACCTTGGTGCAAGGTCGTTCAGCTTAGGTTGATGTCATACTGAAATAAAAAAGGCGCATAAGCGCCTTTTTTATTTATGAGGTTGCTTATATTAACAATATTGTTGTAAAATTAATCTTTTACCGTTGTGCACAATAGCTATATTAAAACTATATTAAAACTATATTAAAACTATATTAAAAATAAGGACGTATAATAATGAAAACACCAAGTTTTGGAAGAAATATTCTTAGTATTGCAACTGCGTTTCTAGTATGCTCTTCATTTTCGAGTGAAGCTGAAGCAACTTGTGATATGACATTCAATGGACCAAGTGGGAAAGTTGATTTTATTTGGGCCAATAATAGTAGTGATAATTGTAACTACAATATGTCTGAGATAGAGAATGATACTACGGTTCCTTCAAGCAGTGCTAAACCTTATTATTTCAATGTTAATAGCCAGAACGGAGCCAATATAACATTTGCAAATGATATTAAAGTTATTAGTAATAAACCATATAATGGAAAAGCGGTTGGAGCAATTGGGGGTACTATTAATTTTAATGGTAATCTTAATATTGAAATGAATAGTGGCGATTTTTCAAAGCCACAGAATGATCCTTTATCTCCTACTAATAACTATGCTATACAAATGAGGAATGGCGGAAAAATTACAGTTGAAGGTGATTTAAATATAATCGGTACCACTGAAAAAGTTGTTATTGATGCGGCAAAAGGTGATTTGGTTGTTAAAGGCGATGTATTTATTGAAACAGATCAACGACCTGGTAAAGGGTCATATATTATTTCAACTTCAGCAAATGGTGGCTCTACTGTTGATTTTCAAGGAATAACAACTGTAAGAAATAGATCGACCACAGCATTGGCATCTTCTCAAGGTGGAGCTTCTATTTCGATGAAAGATTTAGACTACACTTCAATTAATCCAAATACCTCAGTTGAAATTTCTGTTCACGATACATCTAATTTTGTTGTGACGGATAATGTAAATATTGCTACTAACGCCAAAAATGTGATTCAAATAACATCAGGCAATAATGATAAATCTCAAGTCATTTTAAATGGAAATAAAGACAATAGTAGTTTTTCTATTAATGTAGATCAATATGAAGATCTTGTTTTCATAGGGAAAGATGCCACTATCGTTAGTACTGGAACTTTATCTGGCACGAGTGGAAATGGAATTAGAATTTGGGGTAGTAATGGTCCACTCACAAATAATAAAGATATCTTTATTGAAATTCAAGGAAAATTAGATGTTGAAAATGGACGTTCTATTTATGGAGCATACCAAACAAATGATGATGTCTTAATCAATGGCGGTTGGGTTAGAGGTGAGATTGATTTAGGAAAAGGGAATGATACCTTAGAAATTAAAAGTGGTAGCACCGTAATTGGAAATATCATTATGGGAAAAGATAACGATCTGTTAATCCTTAATGCAGGAAGTGATATTTCAGGCGTTAAATTGGCAAATGGTGGCGGTAAAGGAGTAGCTACTCCATCAGCAGATGAGTATGATAAAGTTGTTATTAATGGACTACAACTAGAAGGTTATACCGATTTTAGCGAGTCTAAAGCAGGACTCAATTTCAAAAACTGGGATTTGATAAAATTAGAGAATGGTGCGGAATTAACGTTATCACATGATTTATTTGAAATGTTTACCAATAAAACTAGTCCTGAATTAAATATAGATGAATCATCTAAATTAATCATTCAAGAAAATGGAAATCAAATAGAAAGATCGGTTTATTCTTCAATTGTTAATAATGGAACCATCTTATTTGATAAGCAAAATAATAACGATAATATAGGCAATATATTGTCTGTTAGTGGAAATTATCAGGGTGACATAGATAAAAATGGTAAAAGTGCATTAATTGTTAACACAATTTGGAATGATGATAATGATTCCATTACTGATAACTTACATATTGCAGGTAATGCGACTGGTTTTACACGAGTTTATGCGCAAAATGGTATTATTGGAAATGTTACTAGAGGGGTAAATGATAAGTACTCTGAAGCTGTTGTTACAGTAGATGATGCGGCTAACAGCGATCGAAATGTTTTCTATGGTTTTGCAGATACTACAGGTGCAGGGCAAGCGCTATTAGTACAAAAAGATGATAATAACTATACTTGGTTTTTACCTAACAAGTTTACTCCTACAAATCCTACAAATCCTACAAATCCTACAAATCCTACAAATCCAGGAATAATAATAGATCCAGTAAAACCTGAAGTACCTGGGTTTGTAAGAATGGCAACGGCAAATATGGAGATGGGATATTATATGATTAGAACGCTTCACGAGCGAGTGAGCGAACAACAAACAATGGCTTGGGATGACTGTAGTCAATGTCAAGTTGAACATAATGAAGGGCAGGTATGGGGAAAATTGTTAGGTAATACAGGAAAATTTCGTGGAGAAAATCGATATGATTATAAGTCGAAATTATGGGGAGTACAGTTCGGATATGATTTTGGCATAGATTATAATGAAGATAAGGAATCAAGAAGACACTCAGGGGTAATGATAACCTATCTTCATGATGATACGAGATTCAATGATCGACTTTCAGTTTTTTATGATAGAACTTTAAGGCAGTATAATACACAGTCTGTAAGAACAGGTACGGGTAAAAGTAATACACTTGCATTAGGATTCTATACCACTTTTTATGATAAAAATGGGAGTTACTTAGATTTAGTAGCTAATGTTGACTATACAAGAAATAAGTACACTTCTAATCGTGGAGATACCTCAAAAAACAGATCGCATGGTATCATCATTTCTGCTGAAGTAGGGCGTCCTTATGCATTGACTGAAAATGGAAAGCATGAAGGTGATTGGTTGATAGAACCACAAGCTCAATTAATTTACCAATATAGATCTTTTAGCAAATTTAAAACTAAATATGATATTAATGTAGAACAAAAGAATAAGCATGGATTAAGAGGGCGTTTAGGTGTAAGACTCGCTTACAATGTTGGGACAGAGAAATTACATACAAAATCTATTTATTTAGTTGGAAATATTATTCATGATTTTGGTAAAAATGATCAGTCTGTTCGTATTGGCAATGATGTTATAAAGGAAAAAATGGCTAAGACTTTTTGGGAACTAGGTGCGGGGGTTCAATTTCCTATAGGAAAAACATCTTATATGTATGTAGATGCAAGGTATGACCACTCATTTTCTAGCTCAAAAGGTCGTAGAAAAGATTTAAGAGGAAATATTGGTTTTAAATACCATTTTTAATAAATAAAAATTACGATAAATTTAAAGGATTATAAAATGTCACATATATATAAAGTTTCATGCCTCGCGCTATTTCTTTTAACCGCATGCTCGAATGTAGATAACTCTTGGTGTCCTCCTGACGAAATAAAGAAAGAGACATTATCGTTATCTGCTGATGCTCTTTTTAAATTCGATGGGTACACTTTAAAAGAGTTGCTACCTAAAGATAAGATTACATTGGATGAGTTTATTAATAAGTTGAAAACAAATCAATTTAAGATTACATATCTATCTTTGGTTGGACATACGGATCGATTAGGTTCTGCAAACTATAATATGAATTTAGGGCTAAAGAGAGCCGAAACAATCAAATCATTATTACAAAGAGAGGGTGTAACAATACCTATCGGTGTTAAAAGCCAAGGTGCACTTGAACCTGTAACCACAGGTTGTACAGGAAAAGGTAAAGCACTTATTGATTGTTTGCAACCCGATAGACGAGTTGATATAACGATTATTTATAATAATTAATAATCATGAAAAAGCCCCATTTAGTGAGTAAGCGGGGCTTTTTATTAGATGCGTGCACGATGTCATATTACATTATTTTAACGGATTTCCTTTTTCATCCCAATATTGCCAATTCTGAGATTTTAATCCACTTTTGTAGAGACCTTTAGATTTTAATTGGCCATTTTCATACCACTCTTCTGCTAGACCATCTTCCCATCCATTCTTGTATATTAATTCACTTTTTAGATGTCCATTCTCGTACCAAGATTTCCATTTGCCATTTTTATCTCCAGCAACATATAGACCCTCTTCTTTTAATTGCCCATTGCAATACCAAGACAACGATTTTCCATCTAAACGATTATTATCAAAATTTAGAGAGAGTTTTTGTATTCCGTTATCACACCATTCTTTCCAATAGCCAATAGCTCTTCCATTAAGGTAGCTAATGTCTCTATGTTTTTTGCCATTAGGATACCATTCGATCCAAGAACCCGTTGTTTTGCTTTGTATATATTGTCCTTCAATTCTTTTTTGTTGATTAGGATGCCAACCGATCCATAAACCTTCTTGATTTCCTTTGATGAACGTTCCTTCAATTTTTAGGATCCCATTATCATACCAACCTTTATAAGGTCCAGAGAGTTCTCCATTAACATAAATACCCTCCCATTTCTTTTTACCATTTTCATACCAACTTATCCAAGGGCCATTTTCTTTACCTTGGGAATAGCTGCCTTTATTGTGAGTCTGACCATTTTCATAATAGTTTACAAAATTACCCTCAATTGATTGGGGTGATCCATTCGATATATCTTCTTGTTTTAGAATAAGGTAAGGCTCGGTTTTTTTGATTTTGGTACTGTAAAAATCTTGAATAAGTATAGAGTGATCTTTCAATTTAGAAATTACAATACGATAAAAATAAGCTCCATCCTCATTTTGTATTGATTGATCATTTTTATCAAAAAAATATTTTATTGCAGGAATTTCTTGTGAATAACTCACTAAGAAATTGTTCGCAATTAATAAGAAGAGGAGTAAAAGGTTCTTATAAAACTTCATATGCATTATTATAGTTGTAGAAATTATTAAGTAATTAATTGTAGCATATAAAATATATAGTATTTGATAAATGAAAATTATAAATCTGTTTTCTATTCAAATTGTTTTTGCTGAATCTTCTGGAAAATATAGATAGGGATAATAACAAGTAACAGTAACACAACTGAAATTGCTGAAACTAGAGGTAAGTCCATTCCTTGAAGATAGGTATCATAAAGCACCTTTCCAATCATCATGACATCAGACCCACCTAATAGATCAGGAATCACAAATTCCCCAAGTGCAGGAATGAAAACAAGGAAGCATCCCGCAAGTATACCAGGAAGAGAAATGCGTGCGGTGATCACCCAAAATGTTTTAAGCGGTGGACAACCAAGATCAAGAGCAGCTTCTACAAGTGCATGATCCATTTTATCGAGCGTCGCATAGATTGGTAATACCATAAAAGGTAGATAGCAGTAAACAATCCCGATATAAACAGCGATCTCGGTATTGAGTAAACTTAAGCGAATGGGATCAGCAGGATCGACTAAGCCGATTCCTTGTCCGACAAAATTTAGGAATAAGTTCAGAATGCCAGAAGGTGAGAGGATTGTCATCCATGCATAAATACGTATTAAAAAAGAGGTCCAAAATGGGAGAACAACCATCATCAGCGCAAACAGTCGCCACTTTTTAGGAAGTCTTGAGATCGAAAGGGCAAGGGGGAAGCCAATTACGAAGGTAAAGAAAGTAGAGATTGCTGCAATTTTCAGACTATTGAGATAGGCTTTAATATAGATAGATTCAGACCAAATACTGATATAATTGAGGAAACTGAGTTTAATTTGCAAGATCGCTTCTTCAGGTTCCCACGCCAGCAGATTTGTAAAAGGAGGGCTTGCAATCTCGGCTTCGGTAAAACTAATGCGTAAAATAATTAAAAAGGGAACGATAAAGAAGAGAATGAGCCAAATGTAAGGAATCGCAATAATGACTTTTGAGCTATTGAAAAAGCTTAAGATCCAGCGATAGGGTTTAAAACGTAGGAATTGACGATGAATAAAATTGAGACGAGAGAAAAACTCAGCCGCTCTACCCGTAATCATTCCTAGTTGTTCATTTTCACGTTTCAATTTGGATGCCCCACTTTGCTATGAGATTAACACGACAGCAGAATCAGCAGAAAAGCTAATATATACTTGATCTTCATAATTAATAGGGCGTTCTATGGCGCGTTTATGATTAATTTGTGCCGCCGTCACCATCTTCTCATTGTCCATTCTGACATGATAAATCGACATATTTCCTAAATATCCAATATCCCAAACCTCACCTTTCATGCAGTTAGTTGTTGGATCTTCAGGTGGTTCTAGTGAAACTTTTAGTTTTTCAGGGCGAACAGCGACCCATGCTTGAGAGCCGACGACTGCACCCACTCCTTGATTAC
>CAZBKP010000043.1:0-10311 GCA_964492525.1 uncultured Cardiobacteriales bacterium | reverse complement strand
TTAAAAAGCTTGTTGAAAAGACTCGTTCTGAGGAAGGTTGTATTCAATATGATTTGAATAAAGATGTTAAAAATCCGAATACTTACATTTTTGTCGAACAATGGAAATCACAAGATGCAATTAATCAGCACGATGCGAGTGACCACTTTAAACATTTTATTGCATTTTGTGAGGGTAAAACTGAAAGCATCGTTGTTAATGTTCTAAAGAAAGTACTTTAACATTGAATTGAGTTTACTAAATAAGACTCATTTGAGATGAAAAACGGTTCTAGTAATCAGAAAATACTAGAACCTTTTTATTGCTAGAAGTTTTTAACTTTAAATGCATTTTTTCCTGCATAGATCGCTTTATCACCAAGCTCCGCTTCAATACAGATTAAACGGTTATATTTTTCTACACGATCTGAACGACAAAGCGACCCTGTTTTTAACTGTGTACTGAGCGCAGCGACCGATAGATCGGCAATCGTTGTATCAGACGTTTCGCCTGAGCGGTGAGAAACTACAGAGGTATAATTCGCATCATCTGCCATTTTGATCGCTGCCAAGGTTTCCGTTAGCGTACCAATTTGGTTAAATTTGATCAAAATAGAGTTTGCGATATGTTCACGAATCCCTTTTTCTAAGATTTTTGTATTCGTTACAAAGAGATCATCCCCGACTAACTGTACTTTATCGCCAAGTTTTTGAGTGAGTATTGCCCAACCTGCCCAGTCAGACTCATCCATACCATCCTCAATTGTAATGATCGGATAACGCGCAACCCAATCTGCAAGGAAATCTGCAAATTCAGCAGAGGTAAAGGATTTTCCTTCAGATGCGAGGACATATTTTCCATCTTTATAAAATTCAGAAGAAGCCACATCAAGCCCTAAAAACACATCTTTTCCTGGCGTGTAACCTGCTTTTTTAATCGCATCCATAATGACTTCAAGTGCTTCTTCATTTGAGGATAAATTCGGTGCAAATCCGCCTTCATCACCTACAGTCGTTGCAAGTCCTCGATCGTTTAATACCTTTTTTAAGGCATGAAAAATCTCAGCACCACAACGAATGGCTTCTTTAAATGAAGGTGCATTGACTGGCAGAATCATGAATTCTTGGACATCCACAGAATTGTCGGCATGCGCACCGCCATTGAGGATATTCATCATCGGTACAGGAAGCACATATTTATCTTGATCATTTAAATAGCGATAAAGAGGAAGATTCTTCTCATTTGCTGCTGCATGAGCGATTGCCAAAGAGACACCAAGAATCGCATTTGCGCCGAGTCGCCCTTTATTATCGGTGCCATCAAGCTCGATCAACACTGCATCAATAGAGTTCTGATCCGTAGCTTCAAGTCCTTTGAGTGCTTCGAGAATTTCGCCATTCACATGCTCACAAGCTTTTAAAACCCCTTTGCCACCATAGCGATTTTTATCGCCATCTCTTAATTCAACTGCCTCACGTGTTCCTGTAGATGCTCCGCTTGGTACAGCAGCGATGCCTTTTGCTCCTGATTCTAAAGTTGCTTCAACCCATACCGTTGGATTACCTCGTGAGTCTAAAATCTCTCTTGCAATCAAATTTTTGACTTGTGACATACGTTTCTCCTGTTTAAATAGCAGTTGTGATCGTTGGCTAATTATAACGTATAAAATTGATAAGACATCTGTTATTGCGAATAATAAATAGTCTGTTATTCGCCATAAAGAGTCCAAATACTATAATGGATAATAACGAAATGAATTAATAGGATCACAGTATGAAACTACTTTTAGACCACCTGAACGATTATGATTTTTTATCTCTCAAAAATGAATTTAATGGCGGAAATGGAAAAGGGGAAAATATTTCTCCTGCAATGCATTGGGAAGATGCGCCAGAAGGGACAAAGAGTTTTGCACTTACAGTGTATGATCCTGATGCTCCGAATTGGAGTGGATTTTGGCATTGGATTGTTTTTGACATCCCTACAAGTGTGAGCGGATTACCTGAAGGTATTTTGCCTCAGCAAACCTCAATTCCCATGAAGCAAGCACGAAGTGACTACGATCTTTATGGATATTGTGGTGCCTGTCCTCCGATTGGAGATAAACCTCATCGCTATATTTTTTCGATTCATGCTTTGAATTGTGAAACATTAGGTTTTTCTGAGGAGATGCCCAATCCATTATTGCGTTCTAAAATTCATGCAGCGACTATTCTGTCTGCATCTGTGATCACTTTATATCAAAGAAAATAAGTAAAAAATCAAAGCTTATTAAACTATTGAGATAATATATCTCCTTAAAGCGAAAAGTGTTTTGGGAGATAGATAGTGATTAAAAAACGCATTGGGCGAATTTCTTTTGTGAACTACCTGCTATTTATTGTGTTTGTTTTCTTTTTTGCTTTAGGAGGCTTGGCAGAAGATAGAGCGTGGGTGGAGAACTTAGGCGCTGAACATCCTATTTTTGCGTTAATTATAAATGCACCGCAATTCATGGCTGCCCTCTTTGTTTTTCTCCTTTTCATCATTATGCTGAGATTGCATGACTTGAATATCAAGGGAGTTTGGGCAATTTTAGGGGTATTAGGCATTCCGTATTTAATGATTGCAGCGGGTGGAGGGGACAATCGGTACAGTGTGAAATTAAAAAAAGAGGGATCCATCATTGGGACCATATGTATGGTCGTCCAACTATATTATATGATCACTCTTTTTATCGGTCAGTTAGATTATCATAAAAGAACTTATGTCGCTGAGGGCTTGGGGTTTTTAGCAAGTAAAAAAGAGCAAGTTGCCCAGTATTATAAAGAAAAAGGTGTGTTGCCGAGCGCAACAGATATTTCTCAGAGTGAAAAATTGGTAGGGCGTGCCGTTGATGATATAACACTAGGTAATAATGGAAAAATTACGATTCATTTCAACTCAAAAGTAAAAGCAGGGGGCTATTTAACCTTAGCGCCTACCATTGAAAAAGAAGAAGTCAGGTGGCAATGTGAACGCACAAATTTGGCATAAAAACTGATTCCTGCGAATTTAAGACATGAGTGTATGTACGAATAAAGCATATTTAGATTGATTAAGGATAACGATGACTTTCTTTAAAAAGCGAATAGGACGATTAGCATTTTTTGTCTATTTTGTAATAATTCATCTTCTATTATTTTTTACTGAAATAATGATGGGGTCTAGCAATCTATTCCTACTTGAGTTTATAAATATTGTAGCAATGAGTGCATTGTTTTATGTGACAGCACTTAGATTGAACGATATAAATGTAAATGTATCTTTTGCGTGTGTCGTATCTTTTCTCTTTTCTGGTATTTCGGAGTTAATTTTAGTCTCTATACTATTTTTGCTTTTTTTGTGTGCTAAATCAGGAAATCATTCAGATAAAGCTCCTCAGCATAATTTATATAGATTATCTTGGATAATTGGATTTGTGGTAGCGGTAATGTTATTTATTTGCTTAACTCATAATAGACATGTTAAGGAGCAATATTATAGAAATAGAGCATATATTTCGGTAGGATTGGCTCTTTCAGCAAAAAAGAAGGAGTTAGTTTCTGAGTATTATAAAAAATATGGTGTATTGCCTGACTCGAAAGATATTCTCCAGAATAAAAAATTGGTAAGAAATGCGGTTGATGATGTAAAAATTGGAGAGGGTGGGCGAATTATGATTTATTACAATGATAAGGTTCAAGAAAAAGGGGGAGTTATTGTTCTTGTTCCTGAGGTGAATAAAAATTTGATCGAGAAGTGGCGATGTGAAAAAACAAACTTGTCACAAAAATTCCTTCCCGCTGTGTTAAAAAAGGAGTGTGCTTTTGAGTCATAGAAAGTTTTAGCTTCTAGAGAGAAAAAAGACTACTCCGATTGAGCTTTCCATTTTTGCCAAGCATTGTATCCGCCTTGGAGGTCGTAAACAGTTTCAAATCCATCTTTTAATAAAATTTCTCTTGCCTTCTGACTACGCTTTCCTGATCGACAAAATACATAAACGGGTTTTGTTTTATCAAGCATACGAATCTTTTTAGAAAAGTCATTGGATAGTACATCCATATTGCTCGCCTTGCCAATCGTTCCTTCTGAGAATTCTTTAGCTGTACGAACATCAACTAACTGGACGTCTTCCCCTTTTAAAATTTCTGCATAATCAGACGGCTGCATTAGAAATTTTTCATCGGCTTGGCTTGTGGATGTAAAAAGAATGGAGAGGATAAGTAGAAATTTTCTCATGATTCGCTCCTATAAAAAAACCGCTCTTTGAGCGGTTTTAAACTAAATTAAATTATATTAATTATTTAAGTCCAGCTTGAGCCATAACTTCTGTTGCGAAGTCGATTGTTTCAATCTCAACACCTTCGCCAAGTTCAAAGCGGATAAATGCATTCACAGATGCAGATTTAGACTTTAATAATTTGCCAACACTTGTGTCAGGATCTTTAATAAAGGCTTGGCCTTCAAGAGTGATCTCTTCCAAATACTTGCGAATACGTCCTTCAACCATTTTTTCAACGATATCCGCAGGCTTTCCAGATTCAGCTGCTTGCGCACTGAAAATCTCACGCTCTTTAGCAAGTAGATCTTCAGAAACTTGTTCTGCCTTTACGAATAAAGGATTCGATGCTGCGATATGCATTGCGACATCTTTAGCAAGCTCTTCATCGCCACCTGCAACATCAACGATCGCTGCAATACGACCACCATGAACGTAACTACCAATAGTTCCTGAACCTTTTAGTACATCTAAACGGCGAACAGAAATATTTTCACCAATTTTAGCGATTAATCCTTTACGAACTTCATCCACAGTTGAGCCTTCTAATGGAGATGCAAGAAGTGCTTCAATTGAAGTAACATTGTTCTTGATCGCAAGATCCGCAACATTATCTGCAAACTTAATAAAATCTTCGTTTTTAGTCACAAAGTCAGTTTCACAGTTTACTTCGACAATCAATGCAGTTGAACCACTTTGGCGAACCAATAAAACGCCTTCTGCGGCCGCACGACTTGATTTTTTATCTGCTTTAGCAAGACCGTTTTTACGCATTAAATCGATTGCTGCTTCAATATCGCCATTTGTTTCAGTAAGTGCTTTTTTGCACTCCATCATTCCAGAACCAGTACGTTCACGAAGCTCTTTAACCATTGATGCTGTAATATTAGACATCTTTAAAACCTCTTAAGTTATTAACAAGCCCGCCCGTTATAAAACGGGCGAATACGTTTTGAGTGAATCTATTAATGGATTACTCAGCGTCTGTCATTTCAACAAAATCATCTTTCTCTGCGGCTGCAGCAACGAGTTTGCTGTTTGATCCACGACCTGCAATGATAGTATCTGCAGCAGCAGATGCATAAAGCTGAATCGCACGAATTGCATCATCATTTCCAGGGATCACATAATCAATGTCATCAGGAGAGTTGTTTGTATCCACAACACCAATGACAGGAATGCCCATTTTACGAGCTTCTGCAACTGCATTCTTTTCATAACCTACATCAATGATGAAAAGTGCATCAGGAATAGAAGGCATATCTTTGATTCCGCCAAGGCTACGCTCAAGCTTCTCTAGTTCACGCTCTAGCATGATACCTTCTTTCTTAGTTAAACGCTCGATTGAACCATCTGCTTTCATTGCTTCGATTTCACGCAAGCGCTTAATTGAATTCTTTACTGTTTTAAAGTTTGTCAACATTCCACCTAACCAACGGTGATTCACATAAGGTTGACCTGCGCGTATGGCTTCTGTTGCGATAATATCTTGTGCAGAACGCTTTGTTCCAACAAAAAGAATACGGCCATTTCTTGAAGCAATGCTTGATAGAACATTCATCGCATCTTCAAATAATGGAACAGTTTTTTCTAAGTTGATGATGTGAATTTTAGAACGAGAACCGAAAATGAAAGGTTTCATTTTTGGGTTCCAATAACGTGTTTGGTGACCGAAATGGACGCCTGCTTCTAGCATGTCGCGCATAGATACATTAGACATAAAAATACCTCAATTAATAGGGTTGAGCCTCCAAGCTTATTCAAATGGACTCATTAAGAGCACCCGCACTTGAAATAACCTAGCTTGTGAGTCGTTAATAAAAAATAAAGCCTAAATAAAATTAGGCACGACTTTATATCACAGGTACGATTTTAATTCAATTTATTACTGATTTTTTATAATAAGTTTACTAAAAATACTACCTGTTTTAATCTGCGAGCATAAATAACTCATGATAGAATATTCCCAAATGTTTTAAGGGGTGATGTAATGCAGTACAAAAATGATGTATTTATTAAAACGCTACTGAACGAAAAGACTGATCGTACACCATGTTGGATGATGCGACAGGCAGGGCGGTACCTGCCTGAGTATAGAGCCGTACGCGAAAAAGCTGGAAGCTTTATGTCACTTTGTAAAACGCCTGATCTTGCGTGTGAAGTTACGCTTCAACCTGTAGATCGTTTTGGATTTGATGCTGCAATTCTGTTTTCAGATATTTTGACCATTCCTGATGCAATGGGACTTGGACTTAATTTTGTTGAAGGCCAAGGTCCTGTTTTTGAAACGCCCATTACAACCCTTTCACAAATTGAGAATCTTCCTAAATTGGAGATTGAAGAGCATCTTGGTTATGTTATGGATGTTGTACGTTTAATCACTAAGACACTAGATAGAAGTGTGCCTCTTATCGGTTTCTCTGGGAGTCCATGGACGCTTGCGGTCTACATGCTCGAAGGTGGAAGTAGTAAAGAATATAGTCAAATTCGCAAATTGATGTATGACAATCCTGAGATGCTACATTTATTGCTTGATAAATTAAGTGATGCGGTGGCAGATTATCTAAACGCACAAATTGCAAATGGCGTCGCAACGGTTCAAATATTTGATTCATGGGGTGGGATTCTCACAAAAGAGTGCTATAAAACTTTTTCATTGGCGTATATGAAAAAAGTGATTTCTAAACTTATCAAAACACATGAAGGGCGAGAAATTCCATCAATTATCTTTACGAAAAATGGTGGCGCTTGGATTTCTGAACAAGCAGACTCTGGTGCAACCGCAATTGGGTTGGACTGGATGACAGATTTGGGTGAAGCAAGAACTTTGGTGGGGGAAAAGGTGATCCTGCAAGGTAACATGGATCCTGCTGTTCTATATGCCAATCCTGAAGTTGTTCGAAAAGAAGTCAAAAAAGTACTTGAGAGTTATGGCAAAGGAAATCGTCATATTTTTAATCTAGGGCATGGAATTCATCCGGGGATTGATCCTGAAAATGTTAGAGCGATGGTAGAGGCTGTTAAAGAATTCAGCCCTGCATTTCATTAACACATTTTTGTTATAGTGGATTTAGTATGACCGTGAATAAAAGAGCAGAACATGATGATGTGGAGATTTTTTCTGCAGGCGTCATTATTGTTCGTCAAGAGCATAAAAGTTTTCAATATTTACTTCTGAAAGCGTTTAACTTTTGGGATTTTCCTAAAGGTCAAGTAGAGGTAAATGAAACTGCAATTGAAGCAGCATTGAGAGAAGTAAAAGAAGAGACAACAATCGATGACCTTAAATTTAATTGGGGATATGAATTTTATGAAACCCCTACTTATTTTAGGGGGAGAAAAGTTGCACGTTATTATATTGCAGAGACAAAAAGAGATCAGATAGAATTGCCAATTAATCCTGAATTGGGGCACCCTGAACATTCGGAATGGATGTGGGCTTCTAGATCACAAGTGATTAAGATGGTAACGCCTAGGGTAAGAGAGGCAATTTATTGGTCTGATTACTTTCTTGCGCATGATTCTAGGATTGGGTAAGCATGCTAATAATGTATAGTGCGGATAGATAGTTTTATTGCTATAATTTACAGTAATTGTAATTAGGAAAAGTAGAAAGAGGCTCAAACGATGGCTCAGCCACTAAAAAAAATACTATGTGTTGACGATGATCAGGATATCTTGAGCATTATCGAATTCTCTCTCTCAGAAGTTGGGGGCTTTGAAGTTAAAGCGTGCAATTCAGGAGCAGAAGCCTTAAGTGTTGCTGAAGAGTTTATGCCACAACTTTTTTTAATTGACGTCATGATGCCAGGAATGAGTGGTCCAGAAACGTTAGGTGAACTACATAAAAAAGAAGTTTTTGCATCGACACCAGCAATATTCTTGACTGCAAATGCAAATTTTGCAGCTTATTCTGAGGCAAAACCGCCTAAGCTACTAGGTGTTCTTACTAAACCTTTCGATCCTATGCAATTATCAGAGCGTATTCAGAAATTGTGGGACACCTATATGTAAGTCTTTTGTATGACTGAACTCTCAAATGTTTTAAATGTCCTGCAAGATGCAGGGCAATATTTTCAAGAATATTCAGGAAGCACTTTCGTTATTTATATCGATGGTGCTTCTTTGTATTTGGAAGATGATTCCCTTTCCTGTATTGCAGACGACATCGCACTTCTTAGAACACTTAATATCAAAGTTGTTCTAGTTTTTTCACCTGAGCTTGCAGATTCTCCAATTGCAATTGAAAGTACAGAAATGGTCGAAAAAATATTGGGGGAGTTGCACAGGACGAAGATGTTTCTCGAGCGAGCACTTAATCAGGCTTTTTATCGTTATCGGATCCCTAATACCATGATATTTGGGAGCTTTATCTCAGCTCGCCCTTATGGAATTATCAATGGTGTGAATTACGGCTATTATGGACGTGTTCGCTCTATTGATAGCAATATGATCCGTTGTGCGGTAGATGATAGCTCTATTGTAGTTATTTTACCTTATGGTATTGCGCCTAGTGGGGAGTTTTTTATTATTGATGGATGTGAGATTACAGAACAGCTCAGTAGTAAATTAAAAGCAGAAAAAGTTATCATGCTTTCACAATTTACCTCTGATTTTGGGCATGAACTCAATGTCTATGGTGCTAAAGCTATTCTTGATGAAAACTCTTTATCATGCCACGATAAGAAGTTACTTGAAACAGCCATCAAGTCTGTAGAGGATGGTGTTGAGCGTGCACACTTGCTTGATGCAAAGCTAAATGGTGCGGTAGTTTTAGAACTTTTAACGCGTGATGGAATTGGGACAATGATCACAAATGAGGCATATGACCTCATTCGTGAAGGAACTGTCCGCGATATTCCACAGTTAATGGAACTAATGGCTCCTCTTGAGAGTTCTGGTGTGTTAATTAAACGATCTACGCGTTATTTAGAAAAGAATATTAAAGATTTTTACCTTATGTTTAGAGATGGTGCATTGATTGGATCTGTTGGATTTCATCACTATCCTGAGGAAAATATGGCAGAGCTTGCAGGGCTCATTATTCACCCTGAGTATCGAAAGGGAAAGAAGGCAAATATATTACTGAAATATATTGAGCAAAAAGCAATCTCAGAGGGGTGCGATAAAATTTTCTTGCTCACAACGCAAACGGCACATTGGTTTATTGAGAATGGATTTGAGATTGCAGATATTTCAAACCTGCCTAAAAAGAAACAAGAAAATTATGATTATTCTCGTAATTCTCAGGTCTTAATTAAAAAGCTTCAATAATCTTGTTTTCAAATAGTAGAAGTGAAGATTCTTTTGTTTCTGTATGACGTTTGAGTCTGAAGCCTTCAATATTGATCTGAGTAGACAGCCCTTTCATTTTTTCAATAGAAATATATTTTGTATTCTCAATATAGCTTGCTGAATGGAGTATATCAATCGTTTCCTCTAGTAAATTAGAGTGGAAAGGGGGGTCAATAAATATGATATCTATAGCTGTATCTAAGCTCTTTAGAAATGAGAGTGCATTTTCTTTGCGTACTGAAAAACGTGATCTATCATTGATAATTGTTGAAATATTGTGAGTTAAGCCATTGTATGCTTGTGGATTGTTCTCTATAAATGTCACATGCTTTGCGCCTCGAGAGAGTGCTTCTATCCCAAGTGCTCCACTTCCTGCAAAGAGATCAAGCACCGTTGCATTTTGTACCGGTAGCTGTAGCCAATTGAAGAGCGTTTCTCTCATTCTTGAACTTGTGGGACGTAATCCCTCAATATTTACGACATCAAGAACTCTCGAGCGGTGCTCTCCCCCAATAATCTTTATGACATGTTTTTGTGGTTGTTTCATAAACTATTGCGTAAGTTGTTTTGATTTATGTGATTCGATCCACTCATAGGTAATGTGATTTAGCTCTTCTGCACTTTTATCATCAGGATAAATTAATTCACCCACGGTGATCTCTATGGTGCCTCTGCTTTTCATTAATTTTCCCTTGCTCCATGCAAAGCCGGCATTATGGCTAATTGGGAGAATGGGGAGTTTTAATTTATGTGCAATT
>CAZBKP010000042.1:0-10312 GCA_964492525.1 uncultured Cardiobacteriales bacterium | reverse complement strand
TATCATAAACGCTCATTTGTTGTTTTAAGTTGCGATCCGATCCATCGTATTTTTTCCCAATAAATGCATTCAATCCTTTATTTTTCTGAAAGAGTTTGGCTTCTATCAAGAATTGACGCTGCTTATCATTGCGAATGCTGATCTCTCTTTGCTACCCTCTCTTTGTTCCTGATCCTAGGATTTTTTAGAGAAAGAATGCCTCTTTTTTCATAATAATCTCGCTTTTTATAGTATTGAGTCACTGATAGATAGTAAGCAATTAATCTCCTTTTGTTTTTACTGCGTTATTGAATGATTCATTTCTCAATCTCGAAACTGTAGAGGTGTACCGCGAAACGCATTGTCAAATTAGAAGAACAGTAATCTCCGTATTGCATTTTGATCTGAAGACCTGAATCGCAACATTACCAAACAGAAGCGATCATGAATATCGCTTATTACACTCACCTACTAGATTTGTGCTGACTTCTCTTGTGGAGAAGCAAGTGCCAAAGGCAAAGTGCCCCGAAGTTTTTTATGCTCTGCATGTAACCATTCATTTTCTTTGTGCATCGAGGTACATTTTTTCTTGAACTTCACGATATTCCCATCTTTTTCAGTATTCATTCGCTGTATTTTTTTTCAATCAGAATGGTATTGTTATAGGTAATCCTCAAATTCTCATGGCTGTCTAACAGTTCATTATATTACCAATAGGAACATAATTTGGTTCTGTCGCATTAAAAATTCACTCTCTTTAAAATCAATAATCTACTACTATCCCATCAACACTGCTTAGGTGGTGTTTTTTTATCATTCATATCAGAAAAAGTATCACTTTCAAAAGAAGTAATTTAAGTAATTTTTTTCTTTAAAAATTTCAAAAACGTTGAAAGCACTGAATTTTTAAGCAAAAACAAAAAAGTAATATTTGAGTAATAAATAGTAATATTAGATTCCTTTTCAATATAACTCATTGTTTTTATTAGAACCATATATTACTTTTAAAAGGGTAATAAAATTACTTCTAAATTACTTAAGTATTACTTTTGGACATATCTATATAATATATATAAAACATATAGTTATATTAATATTTTTAGAAAAATTACTTAAATTACTTCTTTTTAGACATATACCAAAACCCTAAGAAATTTTATTTTTAGAGAAATTTTGATCATTTATTAGTTAATTTCGATATTTTTTGTTTTTCCAACGATTTTTCTATGAAAAATCATCTGTTTTTATGGTGCTGATCAATCGTCATACACCATTTGGTACATAAAATGGATCAGATATGAAATAAGCTAATTCAACCCATTGAAATAGCTTATTTTTTACTAGATATTTGGTGGAGGCGGGGGGATTTGAACCCCCGTCCGAAAACTATCCATTCTTGGTACTACATGCTTAGCCGTATCTTTAATTTAACTGGTTTTAATCCGATCGGCAGGACAAAACTCAGCGGTTCTAGTTAAGTTTCGGAAGGAAGCCCCTAGACAGACTATTTCCTAGATCGTTTAAGTTGACTGAAATTAAGATCGAACGAACACAATGATAATTTCAGTTAGCAGGCTTAAGCTGCTAAAGCGTAGTTGTTATCGTTTGCAACTATGACAAATTGCCGCGTTTTAACGAGACTCTCGACCATCTCGACATGCACCTCAAACTTCAACATCCCCGTCGAATCCAAGAACGCCCCCATTTGAGAAAACTTCATTATTGTAAACAGTTCACCTTAAAATCACAAGCAAAGAAATACTTTACAGGTCTAGATTGCATAGATAATTATAAAGGGAAAGTAGATGGTGGCTCGAGACAGAATCGAACTGTCGACACGAGGATTTTCAATCCTCTGCTCTACCAACTGAGCTATCGAGCCATTTTTTGAAGAGGTGAGTATTAAACCTTTTTATGAGCCTATTGTCAAACGGATTATCTGCACGTTTTTTAATCAATTTAGCAAAGTGATTAGAAATACATTACAATCAAGTTGATTCAACTTTTAATATTCCTCTATGCAACCTTTGATTTCTCTTGACCATGTGATTCATCACTCGATTCAGATGGGGTTTCCGTCCGCAGAACTCCTTGTGGCTAAAAATAATGAGATTATTAAGCATCAGCATTATGGAAAAGGATTGCTTCATCAATTCTATGATATTGCATCCTTAACCAAAATATTCTCCGTCACGTATCTTGCTATGTACCTTCATAGTCGAGAAGAACTGGATCTAGAAGAGACCTTAAGCGATATTTTTGGGAAAGATATAAAATCTCCCTATTCAGCTATTTCGATTCAAATGTTGCTTTCCCATACGGCAGGGTATGCGCCGAATCCGCTCTACTATGATCCCAGTTATCATGAGGCGCTTTACTGCCAATCCCGTGAAAAATTCTTAAGCATGCTGTTACAAACACCGATCGTCCATCCTCAAAATGCGAGTCCAATCTATTCCGATGTAGATTTTATGCTGCTCACTTTTATCTTAGAGCATAAGTTAGGAATGAATTTGTCGGAGGCATTAGAACACTATTTTTTAATGCCCCTCAATTTAAAATCATGCTACACCCCATTAAAAAAGGGAATTGCAAAAGAACAGATCACCCCGACTGAAAAACATGGGAATACACGAGATCATACCGTTTATTTTCCTAACATTCGTGAGTATGAGTTATGGGGGGAAGTACAAGATGAAAAAGCGTATCACTGTATGGGCGAGATTTCTGGGCATGCAGGACTCTTTTCAAATACAATGGAGCTTTTCACGCTGATCTCTTTAATGACAATGCCCAATGACTTTTTTACAGAAAAGACGAAGCAATGCTTTTTGCATCGGAATCCGATCGATCCAACCTTTGGTCTTGGGTTTCGTTTCAATGGCAACGGAATGAATTATCATTTTGGGGAGTATGCAAGCAAAAATGCCTTTGGCCATACAGGGTGGACGGGCTGTATGTTTATAGTTGATCCTAAGGATCACCTTATGATCATCTATCTCACGAATCGCAAGAATACACCGATATTAAATCCTCAACATCATCCTAACCAATTTTATGGAGATCTTTTATGGGCAGGAAAATATCGTAATATTGTGAATTCAATTTATCGTCAATTAGAGTGTATGTAATGAAATCTATTTTCTCAAATTCATGGATACAATCAGTCCTGCTTTTTTTATTAGGGGCAATGATGCCCCTTGCTTTTGCGCCTTTCGAGCTTTGGTATTTTGCGCCAATTTTACTTGCAGTTTGGCTGCTTATGATTCGCTCTCATTCTCCTAAAAAAGCATTTTGGCAGAGTTTTTGTTTCGGTTTTGGGATGTTTAGCTTTGGAATTGGTTGGGTGGAAATTAGTCTCCGTGAGTTTGCCGATGCCCCCTTTGTTTTGGCCTATGGTATGGTCGGTTTATTGGCCGCATATCTTGCGCTATATTATGCATTTTTAGGGTATCTCGTTCGTAAAATTAAAGCCAATATCGTTATTTCATACGGAGTTTTATTCCCACTCATTGGCTGTTTGCTAGAGGTATTGCGAGAAGTATTATTGACAGGATTCCCTTGGCTTGCACTTGGATATACGCTAACAGATACCGATTTTGCACACTTGATTTTTCCTATTTCAGGCGCCTTAATGGGAAGTTTCTGGGTATATTGGCTAGGGGGAGTTTGTGCCCTTATTATAATAATGCTAAAAACTCCGTTTAAAGTCTGCTCACTATTTCCTGCACTTTCTCTTGCAGGGATTCTCGGCATCTCTTATCTCATTGCGCACTTCTCTCTTCAAACACCTATTACAAAAACAGAGGAACCTATAGAAATCAGTCTTATCCAAGGAAATATTAATCAAAATGATAAATTTGATCAGCAAAAATTTATTGATGCTCTTGGAACCTATATTTCTCTTTCTAGTAAAGTTGCAGAAACAAGCGACATCATCGTTTGGCCGGAAACTGCAGTGATTGGCTTGTATCAAGAGATGGGAGATCTCGTCAAAAACTTAAGAACATGGGGAGATGAACTAGATGTTGAATTTATTCTTGGAATCCCTCGTCAGAATACAAACAATCAATATTTTAATTCGGTGCTCCATGTAAATAATGCTGGGGGTAAAGATCATTTTTATGATAAATATCGTTTGGTTCCATTTGGTGAATTCATTCCTTTTGAGTCAATCATTGGCAAACTCTATGAATGGATCAATATTCCGCTGTCTAGTTTCTCAAAAGGAGAGGCACATCAGTTACCGTTTACGTTTTCTAAAATAGACGCTAAAGCGATGGCATCCATCTGTTTTGAGGCGGTTTTTGGAGAGACGCTGCGTTATCAAGCGACCGAGAGTAATTTTCTGATTAATATCAGTAATGATGCATGGTTTGGGGATTCTATTGCCCCCAAACAGCATTTACAGATCGTAAGAGCACGAAGCATTGAGATGGCAAGACCCATCGCTCGTGCAACAAATACAGGGATGACTGCTTTTATTGATCATGAAGGGAGGGTGAGTGCTTTAGCGCCGAGCTTTACCGAGGCAATCCTTACCCATACAATTCAACCTACCCAAGGATTGACCCCTTACGTACAACTGGGTGATTATCCTTGGGTGGCTCTGATGACGTTGATTCTGCTTACCATCATTCTGAGATTACGATTGAAACGTATCTCTCATTGAGTAAAATCCTGCGCCTTTATTATAAAGCCAATTCGCTGCATAGAGTGCGCCTTGCGCAAATAGAGCACGGTCTCGTGCTTTATGAACGATTTCCAACTGTTCATCATCTGATGCAAAAATGACTGCATGATCACCGACGACATTTCCACCTCGAAGCGTTGCAAACCCAATTTCACCTTTTTTACGAGGACGCTTCATGTCATGTCGATCATAGACTGCGATATCCTCAAGGGTTTCCCCAAGCGCATTTGCAATCACACGCCCCATTTCAAGCGCCGTTCCTGAGGGTGTATCTTGTTTATAGCGGTGATGCATTTCTAGAATTTCGATATCTGCATATTTTCCAAACGATTTAGAGACTTTTTCTATGATTTCATAGACTAAATTCACCCCGACACTCATATTGGGCGAGAATAAAATAGGCATTTGGTGAGCATATGTTTTTAATTGTGCAATTTGCGCCTGCGAAAAACCTGTGGTTCCGATCACGACGGGTGTCGGTGAAATGACAATCTTCTGAAGGTTCTCAAGCGTGGCTTCAGGCGTTGTAAAATCAATAATAACCTCGACATTTGAGAGGATTTTCTCAACATTATCGGTAATGATCACGCCTGTGGTGTCATCTTTTGTCAGCACACTCACATCGAGCCCGATCAAAGGACTTCCAGCATAGGTGACGGCACCCCCTAAAGTCATCTCGTTTCCTTTTGAGATCTCTTTTATGAGTTGCTGCCCCATGCGTCCTTCTACACCGATAATTCCAATTCTAATCATCTTATTTCTCCTTACGTTTAGGTTGACACTTAGGGCACCAAAATGTGGCACGTTGCCCAATCACTTTACGATGAATCTCACTGTGACATTTTAAGCACTTTTCTCCTGCTCTGCCATAGACAAACAGTGATTGTGCAAAATATCCTGGAACACCCTCTGGATTTACAAAATCCTTGAGCGTCGTACCGCCTACCGAAATCGCCTCTTCAAGCACTGATTTAATCGATGAAATTAAGGTTGTTATTTGCTTTTTTGTAAGATTGCCGACCGCTGTATCAGGATGAATTTTGCTTAAAAAAAGGGCCTCATTTGCGTAAATATTCCCAACACCGACCACGTATTTCTGATCCATAATAAATGATTTAACCGGTGCCGTTTTATTCTTAGTTTTTTCCTTAAAATACTCTTCATTAAATGCATCACTTAATGGTTCGGGCGCAAGTTTTAAGAGATAATCGGGAATCTCATCTTTTGGCATCATTTGAATAAATCCAAAACGACGAGGATCATGATAACGAAGCTCAGAGTGATCCTCTAATACAAAGATTACATGATCATGCTTGCGTAAGGGAGCGGATTCTGTTTCTACACGGAAGCTGCCCGACATCCCTAAATGCATCACGATAAGATCGGTCTCCGTATAAAAAAGAAGATATTTTGCGCGTCGTCCGACATTTATCACCTTTTTTCCAATTAACGTCCCGATCGTCTGGGGCAATGGGTATCTCAATTTTTCTTGCCTGACAATAATATCATCGATGCGTTTATTGAGAATAAAAGGCTCGATTCCACGGCGAGTCGTTTCAACTTCTGGAAGTTCTGGCATGAATCGCTCCCTTATTGTAAATAACGTGCAACCATCGTCATATCATCCACAGGACCAATATCCGTATAGATAATATATCCCGAACCTCTTGCCGTATCTACGATCTCATTTTTCTCGTTTTTCATCTCTCCAAGCACAAGCTCACGATTCCCATGCTGATGAATAATTTCCACACGATCGCCTGTTGAAAACTTATTCTTTGCCTCAAGCATCGCAATGCCTGTATTAGGATCATAGGATTTGACTTCAGCCACATATTGTTGACGAGAGTGAACGCTATTGCCCGTTAAATAATTCTGATAATCATGCGGCATATGGCGCTGTAAGAAGCCCTCTGTATAGCCTCGATTTGCAAGCCCATCTAGCTTGCCATAGAGCTCAGGATTAAATTCACGTCCCGCAAGGGCATCATTAATCGCTTGACGATAGAGCTGAGCGGTTCGGGCTACATAATAGTGCGATTTTGTGCGCCCTTCAATTTTAAGCGAGTCGATTCCAATCTCAATTAACTTTTGCACATGATGAATCGCACGAAGATCACGAGAATTCATAATATATGTCCCATTCTCATCTTCGCTAATCTCCATCCATTCGCCTTTACGCTGATTATTTTCTTGAATGAGATAAGATTGATCCGCTTCAGGATGCGGATGATAGCCCTCAGGCTGATCAAATGCAGAGCGATTCAATTCATTTTGGAGATAGGTGATTGGATTCTCGACCTGTGGATGCATGCTATCGCGCGTATAAATCGTTGCTAAATCCGCAGATTTAGGGATTAACTCCCCTTCTGGGGTCTCTTTTGCTTCGGATAAACCATAATTCCAACGGCACGCATTTGTACATGTGCCTTGGTTCGCATCACGATGATTAAAATAACCCGATAGTAGACACCGGCCTGAATACGCAATACAAAGCGCACCATGCACAAAAACTTCGAGCTCTATATCAGGGCACGCTTGGCGAATATCGTTAATCTCATTGAGTGATAATTCACGCGATAGAATGACCCTTGTTAGCCCTTGTTTTTGCCAAAATTTAACGGTTGCACTATTGACGGCATTCGCTTGTACAGAGAGGTGAATCGGCATTTCTGGCCAACGCTCTCTCACCATCATAATCAAGCCAGGATCGGCCATAATTAATGCATCGGGATTAAGCTCAATAACGGGCGCTAAATCATCTACGAAAGTTTTAAGCTTTGCCCCATGGGGCATGGTATTAAGCGCTAAAAAGAACTGTTTTCCGTGTTCATGCGCATAATCAATACCGAGTTTCACTCGTGATTCATTTTTAAAATCATTGTTACGAACACGTAAACTATAGCGAGGGAGCCCCGCATATACCGCATCGGCACCAAATGCAAAGGCATAACGAAGATTTTCAAACGTTCCTGCAGGCGCAAGAAGCTCGACTTTTTTTTGAGACATATTAGGTTTCCTTCCAGGGGAATTCATCGTATAGATGAGTGATTAAATGAGGAAGGATTATACCGTGCGATGCTCTCTCCTGCAAAATTTCAGAAGTTACATTTCTCCTTTTTGCATATTTTCATAGTTTTCACAACCTTCTTTCATCTTATTATCACAAGCTTTACTAAACCATTTCAGTGCTTGAGCTCTATCAAGACGCACCCCATTCCCCTGATAATACATAACCCCTAGATTAAGTTGTGCTTGAACATTCCCTTGATCTGCTGCAAACTCAAACCATTTGGCCGCTTCCGAATAATTTTGAGAAACTCCTTTTCCTTTATAATACATAAGTCCTAGATTATTTTGAGCCTCTTTATAACCTTGATCCGCTGCTAATCTATACCAATTAACGGCTTCCACAAAATCTTTGGGAACACCCTGTCCTTTATAATACATAACCCCTAGATTAGATTGCGATTCAGCAATACCTTGCCTCGCCGCTAATTTAAACCATTTAGCGGCTTCCGTATAATCTTGCTGAACCCCTTTCCCATTATAATACATAAGCCCTAGCTTATTTTGAGCCTCTTTATGACCTTGATCCGCGGCTAATCCATACCACTTTGCCGCTTCTACATAATCTCGGCTAACACCCTGCCCTCGATAATACATGAGTCCTAAATCATATTGTGCAGTTGCATCCCCCTGCTCCGCTTTTTTCACTAACTCAGGGGATTGCGCAAAAGCTAAACCAACCAATAACAATAAACCCGCAATAAGAACTCTCATCATTATTCCTTATTTTTAAAATAATAGTTTAATTCTAATATAAATTTTATGTTATTTCATATGTTCTTCATAGTAAATCGCCATAGTTTGATCTTTGGATAATTTCCTATATTCCACCCATAAAAAAGCCCCAGTTAAGCGGCTGCTTATCACTCATCATCTTTTTTCTTACGACGCATTCTTATTACAATACAACCTATTGCTCCACCAACAGGAACGATCCACCTGTAAAAATCATATTGCGGCGAATTTACGTTCAGCATATTGTAGGTTCGCTCTCTGCGCCCAACTTGTAATTCTCTTGGGCTATCATCAGTTGAGGGAAAGAAATTAATCCATATAGACAAGATTACTACACAAATAATATCTATATTTTTTTTAAAAAAGTTCACTTCTTCCCCTTTCCTTATTTCATAATAAATAACAGTGAATTATATACCAAGTAAAGCAATTTGTACCTTTGACCGCCAATTTACACTAGACATTTTAAGATATTACTAAAAACAACTTTCAACTCATTTATCTTTTGTAAGCAAATAGTTTGTATTCCTTAAATGATTTTATCAATGCAATTCCTTTCTTGAAGAATTAAGATTTAAAAAACCAAACAACAAGTCCTCCTATAAAGAACCATAGTATACATTGCTTAAATAATGCTTTTTTTGTTATACCTGTTTCTCTATAAATTCTGAGTATAGTACGTCCATATAAGAATAAAGAGAATAATAGACACCCTATCATTATATAGAGATTAAGCTTTCTTTCATCGCTCCACTCACTAAAGGGTTGGTTTTTCATACGGAGGTGATAAGGAATAAATTCAGAGACTTCTTCAGCATTTAAAAAAGGTATAATGAAAAGCAATAACAAAGTTAATACTATTGTCTTATTTCTCATATATACCTCCATTATAATATATGGAAATTACAGCATTACCAGATTGACATAAACAGCACTTTATATGTTGTATTCAAATATTACGTCAACAATTTCATTGAACAGTAGCAATATACCAACAAAATGTATACCTGTTAATAATAAATTCAAGAAACTGAAGTAGATAACTTACTTTTACAGTGTTATTTATGTCAGTCCCTTAGGAATTCTACGTGATGGTTGTTCTACAACAAAGATTATGAACTGCTTTGACTCTTTGAAAATAGCTGAGCTATAAAACATCATTAAGATGTAGAAATACAAAAATACCATTTTGAGTTTATAAATCACCATTATTCATCTTTGTATAGTTTTCACATCCTATATTCAAATAATTAGCACAGGCTTTACCAAACCACTTCAACGCTTCTGATCTATCTAAACGTACTCCTTTCCCATTTATATACATAGTCCCTAAATTATTTTGAGCCTTAGCATACCCTTGATCCGCTGCCAACCTATACCATTTAGCAGCTTCCACATAATCTTGACGAACCCCTTGTCCATTCATATAGGCAATTCCTAGATTATGTTGTGACTCTACAATTCCTTGATTCGCAGACAATTTAAACCATTTAGCGGCTTTTACATAATCTCGGTTAACTCCTTTCCCGTCAGTATACCTAACTCCAAGATTATATTGTGCCTTGGCATACCCTTGATCCGCCGCTAATTTGAATAACTTTACAGCTTCTGAATAATCTTTGTTAACACCTTTCCCTGCCATATACATAACAGCTAAATTATATTGAGCATCTGCATACTCTTGATTTGCAGCTAATCTATACCATTCAACCGCTTTGATATAATCTTGCTGAATGCCTTGCCCTTCTGCATACATAACGCCTAGATTATTTTGTGCTTCCGCATACTCTTGATTTGCAGCTAATCTATACCATTCAACCGCTTTGATATAATCTT
>CAZBKP010000041.1:1485-10410 GCA_964492525.1 uncultured Cardiobacteriales bacterium | reverse complement strand
GAATTTCCTCAAAATAGCAAAATCGATAAAAATCTAATTTTTGGTGGACTTATCTTTGGCGCAGGTTGGGGAATGGTAGGAATCTGTCCAGGCCCTGCCCTAGTTCTTCTTGGGCGTGGACTTTGGGAGGGCGTTCTCTTTGTAATTGCAATGATTATTGGGATGAAGCTTGTATCTTTCGTGAAGAGGTGAATAAATCGCTATAGCTAATTGTGTATTAATAGTTAATAATATCTTACGAATTAATTTAGTATTTCAATAGAAAATGCCAAATTCTGAAAAAATAAATATTGATGATATCAAGAAGCAAAAAACAAAAATGGGACTTCTCATTAGTTGGCTTCCTCTTATTATATTCTTCGCTGTCTATTCGATATGGAATCATTTAATAGGGGGATTTAAACTCAATACCCTATCCTTTACGCTATTCTGTCTATTCTCAACAATGGCTCTATATTATCAACCAATCACTTTAGTACAATCTGATTTTTTATATGCAAGGAGGTTATTGCAATCCATATATAGCTCTTCCTTAACAGACTATCGATTATCATCTTTTTTAACTAGAAATTATGTTCAATTCAACAATAATCAAGAAATCGATATGAAAGATTTTTTTACATTTTTTAAGAAAAAGAATATTGATGTCTACCACTATATCGGTTACATGACATATCTAGCAAAGTACCCCCTATTCACACGCAAACATTACCATTTAAAACAAAAAATAATTCATTTTATAAAGCTCATCACTCTAATCATAGTCATCTCTCTTTTTAACACTGGGCTTGTTAGTAAGCTAATATCAACATTATCAACTTATGTCCCAAATTCAGTAATACAAAACTCTATATTATTCATCATTATTTACGGTTTATATAGCCTATTAAATATCTTCTTAAAAAGATATTGGTGTCATAGTCGTGGTGATTTTGGTGCAATTCTAACGTTTTTAGAAACTAAAAAGATGATTGGTAACTCTATATTTTCTAAAGAATTTATTGCACAATATCTATTAAATAGATGCTATGCACGGTATGGTATTGATCCAGCTTGTGACAAGAATGCACTCTCTTCTTTTAAGATTAGTGGCAAAAATTTTGATAGTATTGTAACACTACTTGTAGTTACAAGAATAGGACCGTTACAAGTCATTAATTCTGAGGAATATTATAATTTACTCAACAAAAAAGATCATGACTCATTTAGATTAAGATTAGAAATGCTGATGGAATCGAATAAATTTATAACAAAAGATATTCAAATTTTCATGAAAAGTCTAACCTATCGTATACCTAGATTGTTTTTATAAAGATAAAAGCCTCAGTACGCTGATTTATCTAGTCACTTGAGGCTTAATATCTTATTTTTTATACGTTATTATTCATTCTTGCATAGCAAAGGATATGCAATACCCGCAGCAATCGCCCCAATGATAGGCGCAACCCAGAAAACCCATAATTGCTCTAATGCCCAACCTTGAACAAATAGTGCTTGACTCGTAGCACGAGCTGGATTTACGGATGTATTTGTTACAGGGATACTAATGAGATGAATTAATACCAACGCCAATCCAATCGCAATAGGTGCAAATCCTGACGGCGCTTTGCCATGTGTCGAACCTAAAATGATCATTAAGAATACAAATGTCATAACAATCTCACAGATAAAGCCTGATAATAAGCTGTATCCATCAGGAGAGTGAATACCATATCCATTGGCTGCAAACCCATTTGAAAGCGAAAAACCAGCCTTTCCACTTGCAATGAGATATAAAATCGATGCAGCGATAATTGCTCCCATTAACTGTGAAATGATATAAGGAACGATTTCACGAATTGGAAAACGTCTACCAACAGCAAGCCCAATCGTAACGGCAGGATTAAGATGGCAACCTGAAATATGACCAATAGAGTATGCCATTGTTAATACGGTTAAACCAAAAGCGAATGCAACACCTAAAATACCGATAAAAGATGAATCGCTTGCAAGGACTGCACTACCACAGCCACCAAGAACTAACCAAAAAGTTCCAAAAACCTCTGCAAAACAACGTTTGGATAATGAATACATATGTTTCCTTAATAAATAATAATTGTATTTAAGTTATTGTATAAATAATTGTTATAAGTCTCTCTAACATGCGAAAGACCGCAGAATAATACGCTTACGTGCTAAAAAACAAAAGAATTATTTTTCATTACATACAAAATCTAGTCTTAATACACTGAAAAATTATGACTATTTAATCGTTAAATTTAATGAGATTATTCTCTCTTTTTGATATATAAGATCAATATGAAAACAGATTTTTTTGATGTTACTTATGAAACTTTCAATATTACTCGGGAATAAAAAATGAATAATTATTTAAAAAAATTGTTGGGATTCGTTTTTGCTTTGACTTGTTTAGTTCCTTGCCAAGCGGATATTGAAAAGGACATAAGCAATACTACAACCAACTCATCTCAACAAACCACCACTTGGGATAAAGCTTATGGTGGTGCAGATAAATCCTACGACTCAGAACTTTTATCTCTTCGTGAACAAATTGCCCCTAAATTCCAAAAGCTTGAATATAAAGATGAGATAACGGGAAGAACAATGAAATATAATCTTTATATTCCAAAAGATTATGATAAAAATAAACAATATCCTTTAGTGCAATTTATTGCTGATGCTAGTACGGTTGGCAAAGGTATTGATGCACCTTTAAAACAAGGCTATGGTGGAATTATTTGGGCGACTGACGAAAGCCAAGCTAAAAATCCTAGCTTTGTGTTAGTACCCTCTTTTGAAGGACCTGATTGGGCAGTAAATGATGATTGGCAAACAAGCGAAGAAGTTGCAATTGCTTATCGACTCTTAAATGATGTCATTAACACTTATTCAATAGATCGTAATCGTATTTATACTACGGGACAATCTATGGGAGGCATGATTTCATTTTATTTAAATGCCACACATCCTGAACTATTTGCAGCGTCGATATTTGTAGGAAGCCAATGGGATATTAATGTATTAACTCCACTTATCAATGCTAAATTTTTCTATATAGTGTCGGCTGGAGACGAAAAAGCGTCTAAAGGAATGCAACAAGTAGCAAATATGTTGACTCAAAACAATATTAAGTTTGGTTCAACATCGTTCTCTGCACAATTGCCACAAAAAGAGCAAGATCAAAAGATTGAGGATTTGATTAATCAAGGATATAACATTAATTTTGTTCAATTTACTAAAGGAACGGTTGTTCCAGATTTTGCTTCTTCAAAAAATAGTGCAGAACATATGTATTCATTTGATTATGCTTATAAATTAAATCATGTCCAGGATTGGTTATTTAAGCAAAAGAAAGATTAAACTTAAGATCAAGTAAAAAGTATTATTGTTAACTCAAGGGAAATAAAGTTGCTTCAAATATATATCCAAGAAGATAAGATTGGAATAAACCCAAATGAGGTTGGTGAATGACCAAAATCCTATGGCTATTTGTTTTAATTGTATTGGGATTTTTCGTAGGCATTCCTATGGGATTAAATTACCCTTTTGAGCGATCCTTTAAAATTATCTACCTAATTTCAGTTGTATTCTGTGTGATTGCTTTTATTTTCGGAATCATTTTTAGAAAAAAATATTATGGAAAATTGGCAATAGCTGTATCGCTCTGTTTGTGGACTTTTTTAGGTTTTATCGGCTTGGGTACAGGTACATAACTATGTAGATCATTCAATGTTCCATCGCTGAGTAATACATCTATTATCCTCGCTTTAGTTAGTTTCACTAGAACAATTAACAGACTCAAATATAGTTACATCAATATTTGTAAACATTAAAGATGTTACAAATCCCCTAATTATGTTATCAATTCATAAAATACAGACACTGCTGCTACAATGATTCACTTCAAATTGTTTTGTATGCAAAATATGATTTAAAACACAAAAGCCCGCTATTTAGCGGGCTTCAAATCTTTGATATGGTGCCGGCACTCGGAATCGAACTGAGGACCTACTGATTACAAGTCAGTTGCTCTACCAGCTGAGCTATACCGGCGTTGTTCTCTAAAAGAGATGTGTATTTTATACAAAAACAAGAGAATGTCAAACCCAAAATAGATAAATATTTTACTCAAGCCTCTTCTTTCGGGAAAGCGCACTATAAACGGCGGTATTTGGTTTTTTATGATCGTTATGGGCAATCAGCATCGCCTGATCTAATTCATCAGACTCACCTTTAATCCCTATTTCTCGCAAAATCGGTTTTATTCGATCGCTGATAAAGGGCGCAAATGAGAGTTCAAATGCATCATTCCGCCATTTTCCTTTTGCATTTTCGACCCAAAGGGTCATCTCATCAGAAATCGGATAGATCATAATTGCCGCGTGGAGCCCTGTCACATGATCTTTATTCGTTCCCATATGAATCCAATGAAACCCACACGCCCCCCAAAACTTTAGTAAAGATTCCGTTAATCCGAAGCTTGTTGAGATAAAATCATAGCCTTTATTCTTTGCGTCCTGAATTAGTGTCGTGAGCATTGATTTTGCAATCCCCTGTTTTCGATAATGCACATCCACTGCAATTCTTGAGACTCTTAAAGAGGATAAACACATCAATTCAGGATAATAACTATGCGCAGAGAGCGTCTGTACGACTAGATTTCCTTTGGGTCGTCTGAGCCCTCTAAAGACATCAAGAGAGAGCCTTTGAGATAAATCTCCCTCTTCCAATGCCCAAATTCCCCCTTGGATATATTTATTTGAATAGGTAACAATCTCTTGAGAGGGCGCATCTAGTAATCGACGAATATCTTGGGCATTAGTTTGATAGTGCGCCGTATTCATTAAATGATAAAACTGAGTGACGCTATGAAGATCTCTCTGAAAATCACGTAAGCTTTCATTTGCATACACATCAATGCTATTCGGCAACACTCTTGCCATATCGTTTTTTTCTCGATGATTCAATTGGAGCCATTCGCAAAACTGGTTCAAAGGATCTTTCGCATCAAAGCGATGCTGAATCGATAGGGTAAATGCTTTTTTAATGTGAATAAGGTCATTTATTTTAGTCGCAAGCCCTTTCCCCGTCCCTTCATAGTTATCGATAGAAGAAATCATGAGGACTTTGTGTGCTAATTTGGAAAGAGATTCTAAATGAGAAAGTGGAATTTGTGCTGCTTCTTCAATAATAAGAAGATCGAATGCATCTTTTTTGTGATTCAAGATAAGCTCGTCGGGCGCATAAAACACAAGATCGTCGATCCTATCATATTGGTTGATTGCAGATTGATTCGGGGCAGTAACGGCATAGCGTTGGTTGTGAATACGTTGGATGAGATCAACCGTTAAATATGATTTACCTGTGCCTCTTGGAGAAAAAAGCGTAAAAATACCTGAATCTGCGTGGAGAATAGATGATCTTATCGCGCGCTGTTCTTCTGAAAGCCCAATAGGATCGGAGGGTTCATTAAAATGGGGGGCAGGAAGATCATTTAATAATGAGGAGGCATATCGAGAGAGCCCTGCTTTAAGAAGTGCATTAAAATTTGGCGTAGGGATCGGGGTCTGATGAAAACGAGCACTATCGTCATCAATCATATAATCATCGTGCAAAAGAATGCAAACGCCACCCTTTCTGACGGCATGAGCAATGCATAAAAAGGAATCCAGCGAGAACCCAAAGCGTGCATCAAAGATCACCCCCATAAGAGACTGCCCCAAGAATGATTTCGCTGAGCGAATGGGCTTTATATTAAGTGATTCTTCGTTAAAATGATTCGAAAGGATTAAAATATCAGGGGAGCGCGTTAGAATCTTTTGAAGCAAAGGATAAAGCGAACATTCCTTTTGAGAAACATGAAGTGCTATCAGCGTTCGCATTATAAAAACCCCATAACAAAAAACCCTTAGATCAACTAAGGGTTTTAAATTTGGTGGGTCATGAAGGATTCGAACCTTCGACCAACTGGTTAAAAGCCAGCTGCTCTACCGACTGAGCTAATGACCCCGAAAGAGGTTTGCTATTATAATGAAAAAATACTCCTCGTCAAACTTTTTTTTATTTTTTTTAAATTCCCCCGATGATTCTTATGTTTACTCGGCACCAAAGCATCCTATTCAACTATAAAATATGTTATAATCGTAAGGTTTTATAGAATCAAAATAATAAAGGATATTCAATGAGCGATTTTGCTAAAGAAGTGGTTGCGATCAATCTCGAAGATGAGATGAAAAAATCCTATCTCGATTATGCGATGAGCGTTATCATTGGTCGAGCACTTCCCGATGTTAGAGACGGCTTAAAGCCTGTTCATCGAAGAATTCTTCACTCAATGAACCAAGAGCATAACGATTGGAATAAAGCCTATCGCAAATCCGCAAGAATTGTCGGTGATGTGATGGGTAAATATCACCCTCATGGTGACGTTGCAATCTATGACTCTGTTGTTCGTATGGCCCAGCCATTCTCAATGCGCTATATGCTTGTTGATGGGCAAGGTAACTTCGGTTCTGTAGATGGCGACTCACCTGCAGCAATGCGTTATACCGAAGTTCGTATGAGCCGTATCGCACATACACTCTTACAAGATATCGAAAAAGAGACCGTCGATTTTGTTCCAAACTATGATGGTTCTGAAATGGAGCCTTCGGTTCTACCGACTCAAATTCCGAACTTGTTAGTCAACGGTTCATCGGGAATTGCCGTTGGAATGGCAACAAATATCCCACCTCACAATATCTGTGAATCCATTAATGCATGTCTTGCGCTCATTGAAAACCCTGAAAGCTCAATTACAGATTTAATGGTTCATATGCCTGCACCTGACTTTCCTACAGGCGGAATTATTAATGGTACGCGCGGAATTTATGATGCCTACCATACCGGTAAAGGGCGTGTCGTCATCCGTGCTCGCTGTGAAATTGAAGTCGATGAAAAACGTGGACGTGAAGTCATTGTCGTTACAGAGCTCCCTTATCAAGTCAATAAAGCGCGCCTCATTGAAAAAATTGTTGAGCTACACCGCGATAAAATTATTGAAGGCATCGCCCCTGATGGGCTTCGTGATGAGTCCGATAAAGATGGTATGCGAATCGTCATAGAGCTTAAACGTGGTGAAATGGGCGAAGTTATCTTGAATCAGCTGTATAAGCATACGGCACTTCAAAGTAGCTTTAGCATTAACATGGTTGCGATTGATAAAGGTCAGCCACGCCTTCTTAATTTAAAACAAGTGCTTGAGGCATTTGTATCTCATCGTAGAGAAGTGATCACGCGTAGAACAATCTATGATCTTCGTAAAGCACGTGAGCGTGCGCACTTATTGGAAGGACTCACGGTTGCACTTGCTAATATTGATGAGATGATTGATCTCATCCGTACCTCTCCAAATGGACAGGTCGCTAAAGAGAAGATGTTAGAGCGTGTTTGGGCAGCTGGCGATGTCGCGCCAATGCTTGCAAGAGCTGCTGAGCTTAATCAAACAGCCTCAATGACAATTGAGAATGCAGGACTTCTCGAAGATGGTACATACCGTCTATCCGAGATTCAGGCACAAGCGATCCTTGATATGCGCTTACAACGTTTAACAGGATTAGAGCAAGATAAGATTCACGAAGAGTATCAAAATCTTCTTGTCGCTATTGCTGATTTCATCGAAATTTTAGTCAATCCTGATCGTCTAAAAGCCGTGGTCGTCGAAGAGTTAGTTGCTGTTCGTGATCAATTCCAAGATGAACGTCGTACCGAAATCCGCCAAGCAGCAGAAGATATCAACATGATTGATCTTATCGCGGATGAAGAAGTGGTTGTTACGCTCTCTCATCGTGGTTATGTTAAATATCAAAAACTCGCAGAATACCAAGCACAGAAACGTGGTGGACGTGGAAAATCTGCGGCAAAAGTAAAAGATGAAGATTATGTGGTTAATCTCATCACGACGAGCACGCATTCACAGCTAATGTTCTTCTCGTCATTTGGAAAAGTCTATTGGTTGAGAACGTTCGAACTTCCTGAGGCAGGCAGAGGCTCACCCGGTCGCCCTATTGTAAATTTACTTCCGTTAAGTGAAGGGGAGCGAATCAACTCGATTCTCCCTGTTTCCGAATATCGTGAAGATCATTACATTGTCATGGCAACAAAATATGGTGTGATCAAGAAAACATCCCTCGATAAGTTTGCAAGCCAGCGTTCAAATGGTTTGATTGCCGTAATCCTAGATGAAGGTGATGAGCTCATTGGAACCGCAATTACAGATGGCACAAAAGACATCATGATGTTCACAAGTGATGGAAAAGTGAATCGATTCTTTGAAGAAGATGTTCGTGGTACAGGACGTGGCTCTCGCGGTGTTAAAGCGATGACACTTACTGATGATCAAACGATTATCTCTATGATTATTCCTGAAGATGATAGCGTTGTATTAATCGCGACGGTAAATGGTTACGGTAAACGAACACGTACAGAAGAATTTACACGCCATAAACGCGGCGGTAAAGGAATGATCGGTATCCAGACAAGTGAGCGAAATGGTAATGTAATCAGCGCGTGTCTTGTGAAAGAGCATGAGGAAATTATTCTAATTTCAACGAATGGTGTTCTTGTGAGAACTCGAGTGTCAGAAGTCTCTATTCTCGGGCGAAATACGCAAGGTGTCCGCTTAATTCGTTTGGATGAATCAGATACCTTAGTAGGTGTTACTGCGGTTGAACCTGAAGAAGAGGGAGATGAAATAGAAGAAGGCATTGATCTATCTGAGGACTCTCCTTCAGAAGTAGAAGCAGAACCAGAAGCCTAGAACTTGGTGATCTCTATTTAAAAGCACCCAAAGGGTGCTTTTTTATTTATGGATTTGTCCAAGGGTGATGCGATCATTCCCACCATAATCTTGGTGAGTCTCAATATTGTGATATCCACAGGATTCAA
>CAZBKP010000041.1:0-1385 GCA_964492525.1 uncultured Cardiobacteriales bacterium | reverse complement strand
TCATTCCCACCATAATCTTGGTGAGTCTCAATATTGTGATATCCACAGGATTCAAAAAATTCTCTTAATCGTTTCCCTTGCTCATATCCGTGTTCTAGCATTAACCAACCTTTGTCACATAAATATACTGGGGCGAATTCAATAAGGTGTTTCAGGTCTGAATACCCATGATCTTTGGCAACAAGTGCAGTCAGAGGTTCATACTTAACGCCATCTTGTGATAAATGCACATCTTCCTCATCAATATAAGGAGGATTAGAAATGATAACATCATATCGATCTCTGATATTCTCAAACCAATGACTATGTATCCACTCGACATCAAGTTGATTTAATTCACCATTTTCTCTTGCAAGTGCAAGAGCCTCCTCTGAAAAATCTGAGGCTGTGACTTTGGCAAGGGGACGGAATTTCTTAATCGCAAGTGCAATAGCCCCTGTCCCTGTTCCCATATCTAAAACGCGCAGATTGGGATCATTTGGAATCTTCTCAAGTGCATATTCAACCAAACACTCTGTATCGGGTCTTGGAATCAAGGTCGCAGAATTTACTTTAAGCATTAAGTCGAAAAACTCTTTTTCCCCCACTAAATAGGCAAAAGGCACACCTTGTGCTCGCTCATGAATCAAATGTATAAAATGATCATATTGTGCTTCTGTCATCTCCATTTCAGGAAAAGCGATAATCCGAGTGCGATTACATTTCATGATAAAAGCCAGTATTCGTTGACATTCAACCTCTCCATTTTCAAGATGATGCAATTTAGGATAGACGGATGTTAGAACTTCTTGGAATGTGCGATTCATAATCATTTATTAAAACTTTTGGACTACAATAAGAGAGAAATATATTAAAACACTTCATGTGTTACGTTGTATTATAAACTTTTCGTATTAAATATTTGGAAACATCATGGCTACTTTTATCTCATTCATGCTCGTTGGGTGTGTTACGGGCATTCTTGCAGGATTATTGGGGATTGGCGGAGGTTCAGTCATTGTCCCGATCGTTATTATTGCTGTTAAAGCGCTTGGCGTTCCTGATGATATGGTAATGAAAATCGCACTCGCAACCTCATTTGCAGTGATTATTTCATCAACCGCATCCTCTGCCTATTCTCATAGTAAACACGGCTCTATTTTGTGGAAAGAGTTTCCCTATCTTGCCATTGGGACAATCATTGGTGTTTTAAGCGGCTCGTATGTTGTTAACATGCTTTCAAATACATTCTTACAAGTAGTTTTCTGCATATTCCTAACTTATACGATATACAATCTACTCTTCCCTAAGCAGAAGAAAGATAGTGAAGATAAATCTCCAAATCCTCCTAAAACATGGTTATCTGGTGGTGGGGTAATTATTGGGTTTCTGTCTAGTTTCATTGG
>CAZBKP010000040.1:0-10664 GCA_964492525.1 uncultured Cardiobacteriales bacterium | reverse complement strand
ATACAAATGATGTTCATGTATCTAAGACTCAAGAAAGATTATCTCAGGATTTATCACGATTAAATATCACCCCATTGCTAATAACACACGCTGGAAATGTCTTTTTTGTATCTCAATTTCTCAAGGAAAAACCTATTAATTGGACAAGTAAAGAATGCTTTGAAGTAATGATCACAATTCCTGAAGAAAAACTCCCCTACTTCATCTACTATAAATGTGATAATTTTTATAATCTTCTGATTAATAATCAGAGAGTGAGTGTAAGTAGTAACGCAAATAAACAGATCGAAAGTGCTAAAGAGTTTTCAGCAGTAGCCTCAAAAATTTTGGCTGTTTATCTGCTACTGAAATTATATGAAAAAACCTCCAACTCTAAATACCTATCACTCGCACCAGATTTTGATCATAATCGTAAAGAGACAAATATCATTGCTTATTTATCTAACTTTGAGCAATGGTATCCTTTATTTTATTCTAAAACAGAAACGGAAGATGATCTTTATCAAAAACTCTATGATATTGACTCTGGAGAAATTGATATTTTAGATTATATTGCCATAGACAGCCCTTCTCCTTAGGCAAAAGATACATTCCTAAAAAATATTATTAGAGACTAATAGAATCATGCATTTAACGATAGAAGAAATCTTACGTAAAAGAAACATTAGATGGTTGTGTCATTTTACACCTAAAGAGAATTTGGATCGCATTTTAGAAGAAGGGCTTCTAACAAGAGATCGCTTAAACGATGCTATTTTTACAGATAATTCTCGCTATGACAGAAATAGCTTTGCAATCTGTTTGTCTATAACTAAACCTAATGATTGGATGATGAAAAAGAAAATGTCACAAGGATATAACTTTGTGATGCTTTTAATTGATCCATCAATATTAAAAACAAAAGAGTGTCTATTTTTTCCTCATAATGCAGCAACGTCTTGCTATAAATACATGGATAATGACGTTTTTAAAGGTGCAGATGCACTAGAAAACCTATTCTCCAATAGAGTGGAATATCAAAAAAGTGATGGTTATACCTATACAGTAGACAGGGAAACATCTCTAAATAAGTGCGAGCCGACATCAAGTCAAGCAGAAGTACAATGCCTAGACGACATTGATCTAAAGTACATTACTCACGTTATTGATGATCAGGATGCTTTTTTCTCATACAAAAAGATTGAGTATATATTTAACTCTGGTGAACGTTTAAATTCTGCTCCATTACCTGTAAGAAATTCATCTAATATTTTACAAAGCTTCCTGAATAACAGCCTATTGGAAAATAGCGACCTTAATATTAATAAAATCCCTTCAATGAGTAAGGGAAAGTCACAGAGTCTTATAGATTATGCTGATATAAAGTCCGATAAAAATCTCCAATCACCAAGTATCAAAGAAAATTCGGCGAAAGCTAAACCTAACTTAATTCCTCCTCCCAATAAACACCTCCAGCAAAATACTAAATCCAGCACTTCTCACAAAAAATTAAATTCAGCAAATCAAAACGAGACAAATATTAAGAATACGGCTCATCACACTGCGAGTACACAGCCTTCTTTATCTGATAATGATCATAAAGAATCAAAACCATCTATTAATTCAACGCCAAGTCAAAATTTATCTCCCCAAAAAGAGAAAGCTATTAACTCAGAACCCGTACGAACTCCCTATAACCACAAAAAAACAAAAGACAATAATGGATTTAATATTTTTACTTTTATTTGTCTATGGGTAACAGGTTTAATCATAGTGCCAATTCTTATACTGCTATTTATTAAAAGCGATTTTTTTCAGAATCATATAATTCAAAACTATAATTACGCAAAAGAATCATTAAGACAAATCTATAAAGAGAATCCGAATATAAAAGAGTTTTTTTGTAGCTGTAATTTCTCATGGGAAGGAAATAAAGGGGTTGTTGATCTTAAAAGTTGTGGATATAAAATTCGAAAAAATAAAGTACGGGCAGAAAGAATTGAAATGGCACATATTATGCCTGCCTATGCATTTGGAAAACACCTTCAATGTTGGAAGACCGGTGGGCGTAATAATTGTAGGAACTATGCTGAATTCAATATAATGGAAGGAGATATGCATAACATACAACCTGTTGTTGGGGAAATTAATGGTGACCGTTCAAATTACCGATACAGTGAATTTACAGATCAGTTTAATCAATATGGTAAATGTGAATTTGCAGTAGATTCAAATAATCGTAAAATTCAACCTAGAGAAGAGATTAAAGGTGCTATTGGAAGAACATATCTCTATATGGCGTCAAAACATGGACTTCAGTTAGCAAAAGAAGAAAAAAAATTAATGGAAGCATGGGATCAATTGAATCCACCGAGTGAATGGGAATGCAAACGAAATAATATGATTAAAAAAATACAAGGGAATGATAATCCATTTATTACTGAAAAATGTCTAAATTTATAAAGGTTTTATAATTTCATGAAAAAACAAACAGGAGTATCTACTCGACCTATATTTATTCCTAATAGAAATAATGCTGGTGTTATGGAAAAAGAAGTTACATTCGACTGGCATATGGGAATGAGTGCGGAAGTCAGAAAACGATCTATTAGAAGTTTACATGAACATGCAAAAAAATTAGGAATCAAAAATATTTTGGAGGCATCGAGTAAATCGGAACAAGATCTTGGGATTGCACTAAGTGCTTTTAATCTAAAAACAAGTAAAAATATCGCTGTTGAAAATATTTTTCAAAGCAGTAAAGTTTTTTCAAAGGGAGGACCCTATAGAGATTTGCTCAATGTATCGCCAAAAGAGGCCAAAACTGATAGCAGATTGAAAAATAGTGGGGAAATGACCTCTTTTTATTTTAATGGTGAAAATTACCCTTTAGAGCCAAAGAGTCTATTTTATGATTGGTTATACTTAAACATTTTAAACTCTGACCAAAATGCACACTTAAAAAAAATACTGATAGGTAATCATTACGATGGATTTAGTGATATAGAGTTTAATCCAAAAAAATCATTCAGCTGCCAAGCTAGAACTTTAGCATTGTGTGTTTCATTATATGACAATTCTGCATTTGACCTATTTTTACAAGATCCTGTTACAACTGCTAAAGAACTGAATTTATATAGTAGGATAAAATTTGATGATAATCAGCCAATTCAGGCTACTCTTTTTTAAAACCCCATGAAAAATACACCAGGATTCGATAAACTCTATCTTCCGCTTTTTGGATCAAAGATTCCTGCGGGCTTTCCTTCGCCTGCAACGGATTATGTCGAAAAGATGCTGGATCTCAATGAGCTTTGTGTTCAACATCTTGAATTCAGATATTCATAGTTAGCTTTTGATGAATATTAACATAGAATATGGGAGAGTGAAGGCTATTCAAACCGTGCAACTTTCCGAATTGCAAGAAATCCAAAAAATATTTATTTCACTTCGGTAATCTTTCATAAAAAAAGCGTGCTAAATAGCACGCTTTTTTATTAAATATAGGATTAAATCAACTGTTCCCAAAGTTCGGGATGAGGTCTTGGGATCACCATACTGTACACAAGCAATCCTTTGGCTCCTGCACTTTCATTCCCTACTTTGACAGAAGTTTGCACATCCGCAACATCTCCCGATGCCACGAAATAACACTTTCCACCGATTCCAAATGCCATGTGAACTCTCACAAGAGTGACATTGGCAGCTTTTACTGCCGCATCTGCAGCTTCAATACATGCAGCTACACTATAGGTTTCAACGACACCAATTGCTTGTCTTTGGTCAACCGCAGTCACGCCACTAATTGCAGGCAATACACTAGGATGAATATTCGGCAATACAAATTGATCGACAAGGAGATGCCCACCTTCGTCCACTCCTGCAATGACAGATTGATTCACTGCGGCAACTTCACCGCCTACCATCACAATATATTTTCCAGGGCAGATTGTTTTAGAAGTGAGAAGTTTAACATCCGCTGTTTTTAACATCACATCTGTGACTTCAATTCCCTTCGCAATGCTATTTAGTTCTACGAGTCCTATCGCATGTAACATTCTTTACTCCTTTACAATCACAATATGATTTTGGTTTATTGTTTTAACTTTCCCTGAGATTGAGGCATGAAGTGGAACACCCAATTTCCCTTCTTCCATCACCGCAATAAGATCTCCAGAATGGACGCTATCCCCCTCTTTCACAACCGCTTGAGCAGGTGCACCGATATGCTGAACAAAAGGCAACACAACTTGATCAGGATGATATTCCGCTTCATTTAAGGGGGCTTTAAAATTCATCTTATCTAAATTGATTCGTGTTAAGAGACGACTCACAGGAAGAAGACGATATTCTGCCATTGGCGTTAAAGGTCTTAACTCCCCAACATACTTCGCCCCTTTTGGTCTTAACTGTTGCTTAAGGGCTTTATTTAACCTCATGGGAGAGATCTCTACAGGGCATGCATAAGCCTCACAAATTCCACATTCTGAGCATGTTAATGCAGAGAGTACAGTTGATGATTCTGTCTGATCAGCCTTTTGATAATTTACCGCTCGAACAATCAAATGAGGAGGTAACTCATGACCAATTAAATGACGTGGGCATAACTCTGTACACAAACAACATTGCTCACAGACTGTTCGTGCCATTGCAACGACACTATCCAAACTCTGTGTTCTTCGACGAATCAATAGATGATCATCAGGTAACACTAATAATCCACCCGTTGTTTTTGTCACAGGTTGATCCAAATCAGTCACTAAAACGCCCATCATAGGCCCGCCATTTAAATAGGCAGGATTAGGAATCGTCACGCCTCCCGCGAGTGCTAAGATTTCCCTGTAAGAAACGCCGATAGGAACCGTGACTGTAATCGGGTTTTTCACCATTCCATTAATGGTTAATGTCTTATGGATAACGGGGGTTTCATTTTCTACCGCTTTTGCAACATTGATCACCGTCTGAACATTATTCACAACAACGCCTACAGAGAGAGGAAGAGCCGCGGGTGGCACTCTTCGACCTGTTGCAAGCCATATCGTAATCACTTCATCTCCTGCAGGATAAATATCTTCTAGGATATGGATTCTTATATCGTTGGGTAATAGCGGTGTGATCGCCTCAATCGCATTTTTATATTTTGCTTTGAGGGCAATAATCCCTTCTTTCGCCCCTGTGGCTTTCATCCCATACTGGACACCACGCACAAGGAGTTCTGCATACTTATCTGCCAACTGCTGATCCACTTTTAAAAGAGGCTCACATTCTGCACCATTCACTAGGAAAATTTCTGCATCTGCATTGAATTTTACATACGTAGGAAAGCCCGCACCACCTGCACCCACAATGCCCGCTTCTCTTACTCGATTTCGAATCACTTCACGATCTATCGTTCCCATAATTTATTCCTAATGAAAATAATAGCGACTACGCTTTTTACGTAGCTCTTTATTATGAACACAATTATTTAAAATAACTTTAAGCGTTTCTCTATCTATTTTTAACTGCCCTAAGATTTCAGTGAGATTCGCCCCTTTTTCACCCCGTTTTTGCAAAAATGTTTTTACATTGTTAATTTCATCATTTTCGCTCACAATTTCAGATCGGTTTTCCTCAAATGTATCGTCCGTTTCGACAGCAACCTCAATAATTTCAACATCAATTACGGCTTCTACACTCTTTGGCTTAGACACAGGTTCTGGCTTATGCTCAGTTTCATCACAAAAGCTTAACACCATATTTTCTGTATCTTTCACAGGGCGACCGATGACTTTACGACAGATCACTTTACCCAGCTTCTCAGCAGCAACGGCACCCGAATCAACTGCTACTCTGCAGGCAGCTAAGTCCCCTTCTATCACAATGGTGACTAAAGCAGGCGGGGTAATCTTATGGCTTAACAGGCGAACATTAGAAGTTTTTAGCATTGCATCCATGGCTTCCACACTTGCAACAAACCCATAGACTTCAAGTAAACCTAGCGAATTAATCATCATAATGCCCTTTCTTTCCATTGTTAAGCAGATTGTATTGGGTTACGCCCAACATCAAGCACTGCTTCTGTAAATGCATCGCATGCTGCTTTACACGCAGCCTGACTTCCTCTTAAAAATGCCGCAGAGTAGTTGGTCTCAGAAGGTGGCGGCGTATAGGAAACGATATCTACTTCCGCAGCTTTCAATGCAGCATCGATCCCAAAGGTTGCCTCTAAAGGAGGTGCAACGAGATAAGCAATCGCATCCCCCATAGGGATATTAGACATTCCTGATAGGTAGCTTCCTGTTCTAGAAATAACATGCGCTAAAAATGCGGTGTCTTCTTGGTCATTCGCCCATCTAAACGCAGGACCCTCTTCTATGGTCGCAATCATCGCATTTAACCCTGCTCTAACTTCTGCAGGATTGGGCCCTCCGAGCATAATTAATACTTCTCCTGATGAAGGAGATGGGCTATGTGCAGCGCCTGCATACAATGAGCGACCATACACGACTTCAACAATAGCTTGCTTGGTTGCTTCATCCGCAGCGATGTATGCAACATCATCTGAATCTGCAGTTAATATTCCTAAACTTCGAATCTCTTTTGACAATTTAAGCTCTTTTCTAAAATCATCATGGAGGGATGCAATAAGGCGAACGGCTTTTACATTGGGTTTTATAATATCTAAAGTTGGCATATGAGCCTCCTATCGCAATAAGTTAATGCCAGATGCTTTTTTATCTAACATTTTTTTCACTAAATCTACAATTACAGCCGCAGCTTCCACAGGAGGTGTTCCTGCCCTATGAATATTTGAAATACACGTTCTATCCGCTTCTACTGTGTTTTTCACTGTAGGTGCATAAACGGCATAGCACGAGAGCGATTCAGATTGCCCAAGCCCGGGTCTTTCTCCAACAAGCATGACAACTGCTTTCGCACCTAAGATTTCACCAATATGATCCTCTAATTTCACTCGTCCATAACGCGCAAAAATGGGTGTTCCTATTTTTAATCCTGTATTTTTGAGTCCCGCCATTAAAGGAGGCAGAATCTCTTCATAGTTTGCAAGCACAGCATCTGTTGAAAGCCCATCTGAAATAATGACTTGAACATCAGGATTTTGAATACACTTCTCTTTAATTAATTGAATAGATTCTGGGCTTAATATTCGTCCCATATCTGGTCGAGTTAAATATTGATCCTTATCCTTCACCTCAGATTTAACCTCTAACAACCCTTGCTTTTCTACCCACTCATGAGGAATTTCTTTAAGTACGGTATCTTTTGATCTTGAGTGATCGGCTAAGAATCGGACTAAAGAGAGCGTTCTGGGGCGAACCCCCGCTCTACCTGATGCTACACGCGCAGCCGTATTATTCTTAAAACCTTGCAAAACATCGGGCTTATTAGGATGATCTACCCCTATCCAAGCTTTTGCTTCAGGTGAACCTAGATCTAAACTACATGATTCAACAGAAGAATTTGTTGTGCTCTCACGATTTGTTGAAGACGGTTGCGTTTGCGTAAAATGTTGTCCAGTCCCTGTAGATTGAATAGAGAGTTTACTAATAACTTGCTGTACAAGCGACTCAATTTCTTTCTGATCCATAATTCTTTCTCCTTAGAAAAATAGCGAAGCATCGCCTGCAATACTTGTTAATCGTCCATTACACATAATGCCCATTTTTTCGAGCCACTTTTCAAACTCAGGACATGGGCGAAGATTTAATAATTGACGAATCGTCGCGGTATCATGGAAAGCAGAAGTCTGATAATTCAACATGATATCGTCACCCAATGGCATACCGATAATGAAGTTACACCCTGCCGTTGCTAGCAGAATCGAAAGCGTTTCATTCACGTTTTGATCCGCATTTGCATGGTTCGTATAACAGCAGTCGACCCCCATGGCAACACCATGCAATTTACCCATAAAGTGATCCTCAAGCCCTGCTCTCATAATTTGGCGATCATCATAGAGATATTCAGGCCCGATAAAGCCAACGACCGTATTGACCATGAAAGGATCATAGTGGCGCGCTAAACCGTAGTTTCTGGCTTCTAAAGTTACTTGATCCGAGCCATTATGTGCGTTTGCAGAGAGTGCAGAGCCTTGCCCTGTTTCAAAGTAGAAGAAGTTCTCGCCTGCAATTCGATTATATTCACGCCCCACCGCTTGTGCTTCATCTAGCATCTCTAAAGAAATCCCAAACTCTTTCAATCCTTTTTCACTTCCGCAAATACTTTGGAAAATTAATCCCCCAGGAGCACCTTTACGAATGGCTTCCATTTGGGTAGAAACATGCCCTAGGACACAGCCTTGTGTTGGGATCTGAAACTTATCGATCACTTCATAAATGGTATCTAACACACGACGAAGATTTTCAACATCATCGGTGACAGGATTCACACCAATCACAGCATCTCCTGCTCCATAGGACAATCCTTCGTATATTTGTGCCTCAATACTTTTCACATTATCGCGCGTATCATTAGGCTGTAATCTGCATGAGAAATGACCCGGTAAGCCGATTGTATTATTGGCATGTTTTACAACAGGTGTTTTTTTAGCACCATAGATTAGATCGGCATTTGAGCAGATCTTTGCAACGCCAGCGATGACTTCAGACGTCAGCCCTTTACTTACAAAATTCCAATCAATTAAAGAGGTATCATCCGATAAGACATACTCTCTTAACTGGCCAATCGTCCAATTTTTAACTTTGTTATAAGCTGTTTCATTAATATTATCTTGAATTAAACGAGTGACACAATCCTCTTCATAAGGAACTACAGGGTTATTTCGAATATCTGCAACAGTGAGTTCTGATAATACTTGCTTTGCGGCAACACGCTCTTGAGAAGAGGCTGCGGCAACACCTGCTAAAACATCTCCTGAACGGAGTTCATTCGCTTTTGCCAATACGTCTTTCACATCTCTGAACTGATATGTCTGACCAAATAATTGTGTTTTTAACTTCATAAAAATACCTCTTAATTATGCTGGAAAAGCCAATGATTTAATGGTGACAGGTACAATCTCACCTTCAAATAATGGATTACCGATATCAATATAATCTGCGTCTCTCGTTACAACTTCATCAATCACTGCTAACTTTCTATTGCCAATATAAGGTTGCAACAGCATCCCCAATACTTTCCCTAAATCTTGTTGTGCAACTAAAATCAAAGGGAGCTCACTCAAATATTTCTCTGCAAATTTGATCAAAGCATCTACACATTTTTGTATCTCTTTGTAGATGACAGGTAGATCTTTAGGGAGATTAATCGCATAAAGATCCAATGAAGGATCTAAATCATGCTGTTTAATTCTAAATTCCCAATCTTCTAATAAGGCCTCGGTTGAAACCTCTATCCCTGAGACTTTTGTCTGAATAACAGGGATATTACGAATCGGCAATGCAACCCCTTTTAACCATATTGTGCTTCCTGAAAGCGATAAAGTATGTGCACCCGCACCAATAACAGTCGCTCGGATCGTCTGTTTAGGCTCTGCAAGTGAAAGCGTTTTCATCCCTTCATTGTGTAATAATGCATCTGCAAGGAGTGGACCAATATCCCCAAATTGAAATAGATTCTTTCTTGCCTCTGCATTATAGAGGCACGTACCTACGCCCCCTGAAATCGTCACTGCGTGGAATTTCTGATTGGCAGGAAGGTTGTCCGTCATCATTAATTGATTTGCAAGCGTTGATGGAGCTCCTATGGCAATTTCATACACGAGTTGTGCCATTACTTTTGTTACTTCTTTAATTTGATCCATCGAAAGCGTCATAGGATCAAAATGAGTGCCAAAGATCGATTCACAAATCAATTTTGCAGGCTTATGAACACGAACAACGTTCCCTTGTGGGTCAAGTTCAATTAAACGACCTCCAATATTTAAGCAAGCGGCTTCTTTCGCTTCTCCATGATCAAAAATAGCGTAGTTTGAAGTTCCCCCGCCAATATCGATATTGAGAACACGCCCTTTTAACTCTTGAGAGATTTCGGAAGCACCTGCACCTTGCCCCGCAATGATCGATTCAAGGTAAGGGCCTGCCGTTGCGACAACGAAATTACCCAACTTTTCAGATAAATTCATAATAGCTGGCCGTGCATTCCGCGCTTTAGAAGTTTCTCCTGTGATGATAATAGCCCCAGACTCTAAAGACTCGGGCGTAATCCCTGCTGACTGATATTGCCCTAAGATAAAGGATAAAAGCTCATCCTCCCTGATCTGCCCTTCAAAGTTAATTGGCGTAAAAATAACGGGGCTTTCATATAAAATGTCGCGCTTCGTAAATTCATAATGCGGAACTTGAGAAACCGCAGCACGATTCACCACTTCTAATCTTGAAAAGATCACTTGTGTTGTGGTTGTGCCAACATCGATTCCGACACTATGAAGTACTGTGGTTGCCATATTTGACTCGTTAAGATTCAGCTTTATCGCTGATCGTTGCAATATCGGGGATCATATCTTCTTCCGCTTTAACATCACGTTCCGCTTTCACACTTACGGTATCTTCATTAATATTTTTAGGCATAATAAGCATCGCAACAGCAACGCCAACAATACCGCCCGCTAATTTCCCTGCAATCATGGGGAATATCATCTGATTCATGACACCTGCGGTATATCCCAAATGGTCACCTAAAGTAAAAGATGCACAGACTGCAAATGCACTATTAATGACTTT
>CAZBKP010000039.1:0-10712 GCA_964492525.1 uncultured Cardiobacteriales bacterium | reverse complement strand
TTGAGAAGTTTATATTGCCACGCTCGAAAGACTTTTTAATATTGTCTAAAGTAAGGTCTGAAGCTACAGGTGCACTTGGAGTTGCATAATTGAAAGTTACAAAAGAGCCATCGTCACCTTTGATCGTTTTATTCGAATCCCATGAGCTACTTTTTTCCCATACTTTAGTAGTTGGGTTTTTTTCATACGCAAAAATACGAGATGTTCTTGCTTGTATATCATAGGTTAATCTGTATTGAATTCCATGAATCGTTGTATCTAATTGGCTATTAAGCACTTGAGCATTACTAGTAGACTTGACGATATCACGCATGATTTCATCAAGTGCACCAAAAATACCTTCAATAGAACGATCGGTGCCAAGAGTAATAACATTACCACTTGTAGATTTTAGAATATTTCCAAGAGTGGGTTGGAATGTGCTCAATCCAAACTGAATGCCATACATTTTGACTTTTTGAGAAATACTGAATTTATCTCCTGTCCACGGTTTTCCAGCTAAGTCGACTTGACTACTAATATCGCCTTTATAGTTATATACTAAAGGGTCTAAATTAAAAAGTTTGATATAAGAATTAGTATTTAAGAGATATTTACGATATCTAGAGTTAGAATAGTCATCACGGATAGTTTGCGGTACATCTGAAGAGCTAGGTAGTTGTAACTCTTCAAGATTTGCATCTTTGCTAGATATTTGTTTTGTGAAGGAGCTTAAATTTGTCATACCTAAATCGCCTTTAGCAAAAGCGAATATACCTCCACTATTAGGGTCACCATCTGTAAGTACAACGATTGTATTAGTTGTGCAACGATACTTTAACGGAGAATCAAGTTTTTTATAGGTTGCGTTTAAATATGAGGAAGAGTTTTGTATGTTATCTATAACAGGATATCCTCTATAGTACAAAGAAAGTTGATAAAGCGCAGGATAAGTTGGAGTATTCCCAAGAGTTCTGAAAATCCCATCTTTCTTATTTAATACATTAGTCCACTGTGAAGATGTGAGTGTTAACATATCTTGCAATGGAACTGAGAGATAGTTAGGACTTCTTTCCATATAGCTATTAAATTTCTTTGCAATAACATCTTGACCATCTTTTCCAAATCCACCAAATCCTAGATAAGCTTTATCTTTATAATAGTTTAAAATGATTGGTACAACGTCTTGGACCGCTTTATATCTCGTGATTTTTTTGCAATCTGGTATCGCTATTGTGCCCTCATAACCAGTATGTACAGCTGGGTCATAAGGCACATAACTTCCAGAGCCAAAAGGATTATAGTATTTCCTGCCTGTTGCCGTAGCTTGAGATACTCTAGAGTTCCAATTTGAAGGTTTAGTACAAATAGGATTCTTCCAGCCATAAAAATGCTCACCCACGGTCATATCGGTTTCATCCATGCTTCCAGAGTCATCTAATGACAGAAATATGTTGGGTTTAGGAGTTGCTATAAGAGTTATTGGTGTTTGAGCAGGTTTAAAATCGGTTGTTTGACTATACGCTGCACAGAATAACAGGGGAATAGATACTGATAATGTTTTTATAGATGTTCGTAGTTTAGACATGATTTCCACCTTAATAAATTAGGTTGTAAATTGCATCCTAATTATACTATTAATTTGCTTTTTAAGTAATTATATTGTGCAATAAAGTTATAAACTATATAACTTTGATAGTCTATTTTGTAATAAATAACCCCAATGCAAGCCTCATTTCTCCTGCCAAAATACGAAATGTTCTGCATGCAGCATCTGTTTTCATCGTTTCAATGCCAATATGCTGTTCATAGCATAGAGAAACAAGCTTTTGGGGTAAGAATAAATGCGTTATCCCTGTTCCGAGAAGAATGATCTCTGGGTTAAAACTTAACCAAGTTTTGATTGTGTGTTCACTAATATCCTCAAACTTTTGTGGTAATAGATCTTCATAAACATTATGTTTAAAAAGAGAAATAGACGAATGGTAAGTCGATTGATTGGTAAGGATAAATCCATTCTCATCAAACTGTTTGATTGCTAAGAAACCATCCTCTTCGTGCCTTAAGTTTGATGTGGCAATGTTTTTAGAATGAGTATCGTTAAACATAAAGAAATCCTTATCGAGAATGATGTTGCTGTAATGTTTGGTCAATAAGTGCCAAAAATGCAGATTCACTTGAAATATTCTGCGTAAGGTTTGCATCAATCGTAATCCCGAATTGATGGGCAATAGACTCATAACGCGTAAGCCGGTGCTCAACCAATTGAGGAAACACCCAAATCGCAAAATTTGAAGGGTCAATCTCTTTCCACGAATTTAAATGGTGAGCATTGCAATAATTTTTAACCGCATTTTCTAAAAACTCTGCTTGATAGTAAAGCGGTTTTGGATGTGTTTGAGCGCGTTCTATGAGCGCTGTTTTCATGTTGTCAGTAGCTTTAATATAAATCAAGAGACATTCATTAGTCACAGATTGAATGGCCTCCTCTGAGTCAATTTCACACACGCTTCCACTCATGTCGCAGATAAAGTTAGGATAGCCGTAAATTTTTTTCGCACGCTTGATAAAGTCTGAGGTGTCTTTTAATGCATTAATTTCTGCGATTCGATGTTTTTTAAGGCGTTCAAAAAACTCTTCAAGGGGGATTCCTCCTTTATCTAACGCCCCGACCATGCCAACAAAGTATGAGAGAGGGGCAAGGTTATCAATTGTGAGGTTTGGTGCAATAAAAATTGAGTCGGATCGAAGAAGTTGAGCTAATGCAGGACTCTTCATGGCTTCTATTTTAAGAAGGTCTGAAATCTCTTCATGGAGATAGCGCGTACCTATCCTATAATCAATAGAATAATGAAACCACTCTTTTTTATTGAGGAGATTCGAAAGATAGGTTTTTCCTACACCGCTCATTCCCATGAGCGATATTTTTTTATTGGATAAATGAGAGATTGCATGCGGTAGCGTCGCAAAAGACATAAATTACACCATGAATTAAGAGAATCGTCGTTATTATAGCGATAATAATTAAAAAAGTGCTACAATCCCATGCTTAATAAAAATTTTCCGATTCAATTAATTAAATTCATGGTAGTTAGATGATTGCATTATCCCATGTAGATTATGGTTATAGTGGCCAGCTCGTATTAAAAGATGTGAGCATACAAACTCAAAAAGGAGACGTCTTGGTGCTTCTAGGTCCTAGTGGCGCAGGGAAGAGCTCTCTTATTCGAATTTTAAATTTATTAGAGATTCCATCTGTTGGGCATTTGAGTATTGCAGGATTTGAATTTGAATTTTCGCAAAAAATTAAAGAAGTTGACATTCGAGCATTAAGACAAAAAGTTGGTATGGTTTTTCAACAATACCATCTATGGCCTCATAAAACGGTTATGGAAAATCTTATTTATGCGCCCGTTCAGTTAAAGAAAATGTCAAAAGAAGAAGCGCGTGCACAAGCTGATAAAATGTTAGAGAGACTTAAACTAACGGGACTTGGTGGACGTTACCCGTTAAAATTATCGGGGGGTCAGCAACAAAGGGTTGCGATCGCTCGTGCACTCATGATGTCACCTGAAGTTTTATTGTTTGATGAGCCCACCGCTGCACTTGATCCTGAAATTACCTCTCAAGTTGCAGATATTGTAAATGAACTTTCAACCACAGGGATCACTCAAGTCGTAGTGACGCATGATGTCGAATTTGCAAAAAAAATCGCAACGCATATTGTCTATTTAGAAAATGGGCATATTATTGAATCAGGCTCGAAAGAACTCTTTTTGAAGCCAACAACACAGGCATTTACAGATTATTTATCTCATTAATATTGAATAAAAGGAAACGATATGAAAAAAATAAGTATTTTACTTGCTATCCTTGGGTTATGTACGTCAACAAGTGCTTTTGCTAAAGATGATACCATTCGTTTTGGTATGAACCCAGAATATCCTCCTTTTGAATATAAAACAGAGAAAAACGAAATTGTAGGATTTGATGTTGATGTTGCAAATGCTTTATGTGAAACATTAAAGAAAAAGTGTGAATTTGTTGAGCAGCAATTTAATGCACTGATTCCTAACTTACGTTTAAAACGTTTTGATGCGATTATTTCCTCTATGGATATTACAGAGGAGCGTAAAAAACAAGTTGCTTTTACAGATTCATATTACTTAAATCCATCAGTCTTTGTTGCGATTAAAGGCACCTATAAAAATTTAGATGAGCTTAAAGGCAAGACGGTAGGTGTATTAAATGGTTCTACACATCAACTTTATATTGAGAATGAGTTTAAGCAAGCAAGCTCTAAAAACTATCCACAATATCCTAATGCGATTAATGATTTATTTGGTAAAAGGGTAGATGCGGTATTTGGAGATGAAGCCGTTGTAGTAGAGTTTATTAAAAAAGACGGCAATTTAGAAGTTATTGGAGAGCCAGTGAATGATCCTAAATATTTTGGAAGTGGATTGGCAATAGCGGTTTTACCTAAGAATACAGCTTTGGTTGATTCTTTAAATGGCGCATTAAAAACGATAAAAGAAGATGGTCGTTACCAAGCGATTTATGATAAATGGTTTAAACAATAATTTGAGAAGAGTTGAATTTAGTGGATATTAACGCTTTTCTTAGCCAATTGATAGAGCCTTTTACAAGTGGCTATTTTATCACGATGTTAAAGGCAACGACCATAACGCTCGAGGTTGCATTTGGATCACTCATTGTTGGGTTGATCCTTGCAATGCTTTTTGCGGTATTGGAGATGAATCGATTTAAATTTATACAATGGCCCATTTCTATCATTGTTACGGTTATTCGTTCACTTCCTGAGATGGTCTTTGTTTTTATAATAGGGATGGGGCTCCCTTATATCTTAAGCATTATGTTAGAAGATCCCCCTGAAATATCTTATTTAGCACTTGGAATTATAGCGTTATCCTTAATTTACGCATCATATGCATCTCAAACATTAAGAGGTGCATTTTTATCTGTTCCTAAGTCTCAATGGGAATCGGGAAGCGCCTTAGGACTCGCAAAAACAACAATATTTTTTAAAATTATAATGCCTCAGATGTGGCGTCATGCAATGCCAGGGCTCGGAAATCAATGGCTTGTATTGTTAAAAGATACCGCGCTTGTTTCTTTAATTGGATTGACCGATTTAATGCATGCAGCAAACTCTGCGGCAACTGCAACACAAAAGACATTTACGTGGCTTGGTATCGCGGCGTTAATTTATCTTTGTATAACAATTCTAAGCCAAAGATTGCAGTTTTATTTTCAACGTTTCTTAACTCGATATGAACGTTAGGAGCGAGATGTGAAAGAAAATATTATCTATATTATTCAAGGTGTTCCTCTAAGTCTTGCAATTACCTTTGCATCGCTTATTATTGGTTTTCTTCTTGCTGTACTTTTTGTTTCAATTCTCTCTATTTCAAAAAATGGAATTGTATCGTGGATTGTTAAATTATTTATTACCTTTTTTACTGGAACTCCGTTATTAATTCAAATTTCTCTGATTTATTATGGACCGAATCAATTTGAATGGGTAAGAAATTCACCTATGATCGTTTCTTTATTGCAGGCTTGGGTTTGTGCAATTTTGGCGCTTTCTTTAAACTCAGCGGCATATACATCTTTATTATTTAAAGGTGCTCTAGATAATATTTCAGAACAGCAATGGCAAGCAAGTTATGCGCTAGGTCTAACGAAAGTACAAGCGTTTAAGGTGAATTTAAGTCTAGCGCTAAGAAGAGCTTTACCCAGTTATTCAAATGAAATTATTTTGGTATTTAAAAGTACCTCTTTAGTTGCCGTCATAACTCTCTTAGATATTATGGGACGAACAACAAAAATATTCGGCGAAACATGGGACCCTTCTTATTTTATCGTGGCGGGTGTGATTTATTTGATCATTAATTCAGTTTTAATTATTTTTGCAAAATTAATAGAGAAGAAGGCATTAGCTTTTGAATCATAATGGATTACATTACCGAGTTTGAAGATACTTTGATTTACCAAGAAGGGTTAGAACACTCTACACTTTTTTCATATCGAAGCGATCTTGAGAAATTGCAGTGTTATTGTAATGAGAATAAGATTGGCTTTGAAAAGATTGATAAAGATGCTTTACAATCTTTTTTTGTAGAAATGAGTAAGAAAAAGATCAGTCCAAGAAGTCTTGCACGTTTTTTATCAACATATCGTCATTTTTATGATTTTCTAGTATTTAAAAAATATAGAGAAGATAACCCAGCAAGATTGGTTTCAATTCCCAAATTTATTCAATCGCTTCCTGAGTCTTTGTCAGAGGATGATGTCGAAAAAATTCTGAATGCTCCTGATGTTACAACTCCTATGGGATTACGTGATAGGGCGATGTTCGAAATTCTATATTCTTGTGGGCTTAGAGTAAGTGAACTTGTTACATTAAAGGTAAATCAGATTAATCATTCAGCAGGTGCAATTACGGTTTCGGGAAAGGGAGGGAAAGAGCGATTAGTCCCAATGGGAGAAGTCGCGGTTGAATGGTTAAACCAATACATTAATACTGCACGGAGTGCGTTAGCAAATCGTAGGCATTCTCCCTATCTTTTTTTATCTAACCGAGGAGATGTAATGACACGACAAGCATTTTGGCACATTATTAAAAAATATGCGAAAATTGTCGGGATAGAGCAGAAAATTTCGCCTCATACTTTGAGGCATGCTTTTGCAACACACCTTATGAACCATGGGGCAGATATACGAGTTGTGCAACTATTACTTGGACATGCAAGTTTATCTACAACACAAATCTATACCCATATCGCAAAAGAACGTTTAAAAACTATTCATAAAACACACCATCCACGAGGATGATACATTAGGAGATATAATGAAAAAGATCGTATTGGCACTGGGCGTAGTATTAGGCGCTTCTTCTATAAGCTTCGCTGAGCCAAACCTTACACACTTGAAAGAAATATTAGGGAATAATTTAAAGATTGAAAAAGTCGTACCTACAGAGATAGATAATGTCCAAGAGATTTATATCGAAGGAGTTAATATTCCTCTTTATATCACAGCAGATGGTCGTTATTTGATTGAAGGGTCAATCACTGATCTTGTCAAAAAAGTAAACTTATCGGAGGAGCGTCAAAATACTGTTCGAAAAACCGAATTGGCAAAAATACCTGAATCAGAAATGATCGTGTATGAACCAAAAGATGCAAAGTATGAAGTGACAATCTTTACAGATGTGAGTTGCCCATATTGTAAAAAACTTCATGATGAAATCCCTGAGTATCTAAAAGAAGGGATTAAAGTCCGTTATCTAGCTTTTCCTGCAATTTCCAAAGCAGAAAAAATGGAAAGTGTTTGGTGTGCAAAAGATCCTAAAAAAGCAATCGTTGATGCATTAAATAAAAAGAATGTAGACACTGTGAAATGTGGTGAAAATAATCCTGTAGAGAAGCAGTATGCGCTTGGAATTAGTTTTGGAGTCACAGGAACGCCTAATATCATTCTCGAGAATGGTCAGATGTTAGGCGGGTACGTTCCTGCGAAAGAGCTAATTCCTTTAATCAAAGCAAATAAAAAGAATTAGTGGAAAAAGATTTTAGGTACTTCGTGATTACGTTTAAATAACGTGATCACGTTCCCAATATGTTGTACTTGAGTGGCATCGAGAGCATTTTTAATAGTTTCTGCAATCTCTTTTTTAGTCTCGCGATCGTCGCCTGAAATTCTAATTTTTATCAGCTCATGGTGTTCTAGTGCACGCTTTGCTTCTTCAATAAATGCTTCTGTTGCGCCTTTTTCACCCATGATAAGTACTGGTTTTAAGGTATGTGCTAAGCCTTTTAGCATGTGGATATGTTCTTTAGTTAACTTCATTTGTGTCATGAGTAGTGAAAATCCTGAAAAAGTAGATAAAACAGAATCAATCCAAGCAAACAATATTCATCAGCCCTTTTTAGGATTGAAGGTCTTAGCGGTAGTATTAATCGTTGCTGGGGTATTGATCTCTATTATTTTATCATTTTTTTCATTCTCAAAGCGAGATGAATTGATCATTATGCTATTTTATGGTCTTTTTAGCGCATGTTTTTTAATTGCTCGTGCGAGGTCATTAATGAAAATGATTCAGAATCAGGCAAAAATGAAGAATGAGACTCGATAACTATCTACTTCGAAATAAAATAATTTCCTCTAAGAAAGACCTAAAAAAACTCCTCAAAGGGAATTACGTCAGAATTAATGACACGTTAATATATGATGAAAATTTTGATGTAGAAGGACGAATTCATCAATTGACTATTGAAGGCGAGATCATCCCTCTCCCATCTCATCAATATCTTATGATAAATAAACCTCAAGGCTATTTAACCGCCAAAAAAGATGCATTTGAACAAACCATTTTTGAGCTTTTAAGAGAGGAGGATCGAACACCCGATTTATTTCCGATTGGGCGCTTAGATAGAGATACAGAAGGATTGCTCTTACTAACGGATAATGGGGCTCTTGGTTATAAGCTTTTTATGCCAAACTATTATCATGAGAAAAAATATTACGCCGTTATCAACGGAGAAATAACAGAGAATGATGTGGGTGAGTTTAAAAAAGGAATTGTTTTTCATGATGGGACAAATTGCCGTCCTGCACTCTTAGACATTCTCTCTTCAAAACACAATGAAAGTGAAGTCATCATCACTTTGACGGAAGGGAAGTATCATCAAATTAAGAAAATGGTTTTGAGCGTTGGAAAAGAAGTTAAATACCTGAAAAGAATTGAAATGGCAGGGATAAAGTTAGATAATCAGCTAAAAATAGGTGATTATCGCCATTTAACTGAGAGCGAAATTAATACTATTTTCAAAACATAACTGATATTAAAGGCGATGGAATAGGGAAAAACAATGATTGTAGGAATAGATTTAGGAACAACACACTCTTTAATTGGTGTTTATAAAGATGGAGAGGCACAGCTGATTCCTAATCCTTTAGGTGAATTATTAACACCCTCTGTTATTTCGTTGTTAGAAGATGGCAGTTTAGTTGTTGGGGCGATTGCTAAGGAACGTTTACACACACATCCTAATCAAACGGCTTCTTTATTTAAACGTGTGATGGGAACACAAAAGAAGATTAATTTAGGTAAAAAAGCCTATCTTCCTGAAGAACTCTCCGCAATGGTCTTGAAATCACTCATCAATGATGCTGAAGCTTTTTTAAATGAAAAAGTTACAGAAGCGGTTATTAGTGTTCCTGCTTATTTTTCTAACGCTCAGAGGGAAGCCACTAAACGTGCTGGAATCCTTGCAGGAATTAAAGTTAAACGTTTAATTAATGAGCCAACGGCAGCAGCACTTGCTTATGGCCTACGAGAGGGTGAGGATAAAGATACATTTTTAATTGTTGACCTAGGTGGAGGTACTTTAGATGTTTCTCTTCTAGAAGTATTTGATGGTATTTTTGAAGTTCATGCGAGTGCGGGCGATAATTACCTCGGAGGTGAGGATTTTACTAAAGCAATTTTATCAGCATTCTGTGATCAATTTTCACTAAAACCCAATCACTTATCTCAGGAAGACTATAGTGTTTTGTTTTTCAAAATGGAAGCCTTAAAGAAACGATTGTCCTTTGTTGAAGAAGAATCTATTACAGTTACTCTATCGGGTGAGAATTACGATTGGAAAATGAATCGTGATCAGATGGAGCAGTATTGTGCTGAATTATTACAAAGGGTTAAAGCACCCATAGAAAGGGCGATAAGAGATGCAAATATTTCCCCTTCTATGCTTGATCAAGTAGTGCTGGTAGGTGGTTCTACTCGTATGCATGCCATTAGTACTTTAATTCAAAGAATGTTTAAATTATTCCCATTAAAGAATATTCATCCCGATGAAACGATAGCGATTGGAGCGACAATTGCAGCAGGGCTAAAAGATCATGATGAAGCACTTAAGGATATTGTGTTAACAGATGTTACGCCTTACTCTCTAGGAATAGAAACCTCAAAACTAAATGAAATTACAGGTAATTACGATACTGGATATTTTTCTCCTATCATTAGTCGTAATCAGACCCTACCCATTAGTCGAGTAGAAATATACAACCCCATTCATAAAAATCAAAAAAAATTACAGGTCAACGTTTATCAAGGTGAAAGTGTATTTGTTAAAGATAATATTCGCTTGGGATCGTTGAGTGTTGATCTTCCAAGCTTATCCACTGAAGATAGAAGTATAAGCGTGAGATTTACCTATGATATTAATGGGATTTTAGAGGTTGAAACCACTGTTAATGCAACAAAACTGACCAAGAGAATGTATATTTCTACAGATGCAGAAAATTCTGTTTCTGAAAAAGAGATGGAAGTAAGTATTAAAAAACTTGAGTCGCTTAAAATTCATCCCGCAGAAGAGCAAGAGAATTTAATTATTATTGCCCGTGCGGATAAATGCTATCAAGAATATATTAATTATCGCAATATGATTCAAGATTACCTTTCTCAGTTCAAAACGGCATTAGAAACACAAGATAGAGAACTTATTTCAGAATCTAGAGAGAAGTTTAAATCATTTTTAGATGAATTAGAGAGTTGGTAATGTCTCCTTATGAAATATTAGGAATTTCTCCTGACGCTGATAAAAAAGAGATAAAACGAGCCTATGCAAAATTAATAAAAGTGCATCGTCCTGATGATGATCCTGAAATGTTTCAACGTATTCATGATGCATATGAAGAAGCGC
>CAZBKP010000038.1:0-10786 GCA_964492525.1 uncultured Cardiobacteriales bacterium | reverse complement strand
TTATAAACTCTCTCCAATGATTATGGTGGTAAAAACAGTCAATATTCTACCATAAAGAGGGCTAAAATAAGTGTGGCAAAAAAGTACATTGAATATAAAAAGGAAAAATTTCCGTTAATTAAATTGTTGCCAAAGTTGATTGAACTCTTGGCTATATGCATCAATTAGTTTTTTATTGTTAGAAATGATGATGTTTTCTTGATTATATCTTGAGGCACTTCGTGTCCAATTGAAGCTACCATTGAGTAAATATTGATGATCAAAAATGGCAAATTTGTGATGCATATGGCTACTACTATTATCTGTTCTTACTGCAATTCCTTGTTCGCGTAAAAACTCAATATCGCTACCAACATCTAACTGTTTTTCATCATCTGTTATTATTCTTATGTTCACTCCACGTTTATGGGCATCCAAAATTGCCTCAGAGATTTCATTGTCAGCAATAGTAAAGACACAAATCTCAATTGTTTGCTTAGCTGCATCAAACCGCTCTTTAATCTTATCCATGCAGTAATTCCCCGGGCTAAAATATGCATCTGCAAAAGGCACAGGTGGTGTGTGGGCGACATCAAGTGTTTTTATAAGTTGTTCAAGGCATTTGATGAGCTTTTTATCATCCTCTACATGTGCAGATAGATTTTGATATACAAGATCAAAAGCACTATTTCGTATATATCGAACCTGATCAATTGTAAAAGAAGGTTCTCTTAGTCTATTTCGATTTTCTTGATTTAGCTGTTTTTGTGTGAAAATTTCATTCAATAACTGATTGATTTGATTTTTATCCATTTTATGCACGTGTATGAAGTTAAAGTGAGATTGTTCCTCAAAGTTAAAATAAGTTCAAGAGATAAATTTTTACTAAGGTCATTAAATTGGAAACTTTTAAGTTAAAAAAGAGTCATGAATAATCGTTGAATTTGCTACTATAACCTATTTAAAATTTCTAATAGTGGTTGGATTATCATGTTGACGCTATACAACAGTTTAACAAGGCAAAAAGAGACATTTACCCCGATTCATGAGAACGAAGTCCGCATGTATACCTGTGGTATGACGGTTTACGATTATTGTCATGTTGGTCATGCAAGGTCGCTCATCTCTTTTGATATGATTCGCCGTTATTTGATTTATAAGGGTTACAAAGTAACATTTGTGCGTAACATTACGGATATTGACGATAAAATCATTATGCGTGCCAATGAACGTAATATCACGATTCAAGCGTTGACGGCTGAATTTATTCAAGCAATGCATGAAGATTGTAAAGCATTAAATGTTTTACCTCCTGATGTTGAACCTAAAGCGACTGAAGCAATTGATGGAATGATCGCACATATTCAAGGGCTTATTGATAAAGGGCTTGCGTATGCAGTACCTGATGGCGATGTCTATTATCGAGTGCGAAAATTTAAGGGATATGGAAAGCTTTCGAATCAGAATATTGATGAGCTTAGGGCAGGGGAGCGCGTCGATATCCAAACCGATAAAGAAGATCCCTTAGACTTTGTTCTATGGAAGAAAGCAAAACCCAATGAACCTTTTTGGGAATCTCCATGGGGAAAGGGTCGCCCAGGGTGGCACATTGAATGTTCCGTTATGAGTAAAGATGCTTTAGGCGTTCATTTTGATATTCATGGCGGAGGAATGGATTTGAAGTTCCCTCATCATGAGTGTGAAATTGCACAATCTGAAGGTTTTTATGAAGAAACCATGGCAAACTACTGGATGCATAATGGTTTTATTAATATTAACAATGAGAAAATGAGTAAGTCGCTTGGTAACTTTTTTACCATTCGTGATGTTTTGAAGTATTTTCCTGCAGAAGTGCTGCGCTTCTTCATGTTAAACAGTCATTATCGCACCCATGTGAACTACTCCGATGAGCTACTCAATCAAGCGTGGAATGGACTTCGTAGACTTTATACCACTTTAAATGAGCCTCCTAAAACACTTTCTGAATGTGATCTTTCTCATCCGTATATTGCGCGTTTTGATGCAGTGATGAGCGATGATTTTAATACGCCACTAGCAATTGACCTTTTATTTGAAATTTCAAATGAATACAATCGTGATAAAGATCCTATGATGTTCGTGATCCTCAAGAAATTAGGAAGTGTACTAGGATTATTAGAAGATAATCCCGATCGTTTTCTTAAAATGGTTCCAAATCAAGATGACGATGATACCGACTTGATCGAAGCTTTGATTGCAAAACGGAATGAGGCGCGTGCGAATAAAGATTGGGCAGAGTCAGACCGTATTCGAGATGAATTAAAGGCGAGAAATGTAGTGCTTGAAGATAAGCAAGGAAAAACTACATGGCGCCGTGAAGTATTATAGGAGAATAAAATGATTAACCCAGAAACCAAAGAACCGTTAGTTGAGTTTCCAACGCATTTTCTGTTTAAAATTACTGGCAAAAATGATGAGAAATTTGAAGAAACAATTTTAAATCTACTTAGAAAAGTAGACCCTAATATTGATGCTTCAAAAATTAAACGTACGATGAGTAAAACGGATAAATATCTCTCTTTATCCGTTGAAGTGTATGTCGAGCATCAAGATCATATTGATCAAGTCTATGCATTATTAAAATCAGAAGATAAGGTGCTTTGGGCACTTTAGCGATTGTCGATATTTTCAGGATTCATGTCATGGTTGAGTAAACGATGGCATGCCATCTCTTCCCATTTTGTATTTGGTTTTCCATAATTAGCATAGGGGTCGATAGAAATACCGCCTCGAGGCGTAAATTTTCCAAGCACTTCGATATATTTTGGCGACATCAATTTGATTAAGTCTTTCATGATGATGTTAATACAATCCTCATGAAAGCTTCCATGATTTCTAAAGCTGAAAAGATAAAGCTTAAGCGATTTACTTTCTACCATTAATTCATCAGGAATATAGCTAATATAAATCGTTGCAAAATCGGGTTGTCCTGTAATCGGGCAGAGGCTTGTAAATTCTGGGCAGTTAAACTTTACGAAATAATCATTCTTGTGCGCATTTTGAAATACTTCTAGTACTTCTGGTTTATAAGTATCTGAATAATTAGTTTTGTTGCCTAAAAGGGATAGTCCTTCTATATTAGATGTCATTTTTACTCCTAGTTTTTTTACGTGGGATGGGTTTCGAACCACGTGAATATTATAGTTGAAAATTATGCTTTTTTATAGGTAAACTCAGGTATATCACAATCGAGTCGAATCGCGGTTAGTTTTTCACCCCAAACGCATCCAGAATCAATACAAATTGTATTATTTTCTTCGTGAAGACCAAGCGCAGCCCAATGGCCAAAGATAATGCGAGTTTTTTTGTTATTTCTTTGAGGAAAACGGAACCATGGGATTAATTCTTCAGATGCATCTACTAGCGTACTTTTACTATCAAAATCCAAGCAACCATCTTTGAGTAAAAATCTCATTCGTGTAAAACTATTAATGATGGCTCTAATTCTATCGTTTCCATTTAAACTATCATCCCATTTATTAGGTTCATTCCCAAACATAGTCGGTATAAATTTATCATAGTCAATATCATTCCCGAAAATACTTGAAACTTCTTGGCTTAAAGAGAGAGCCTCAGAAATAGACCATTGGGGATCAATTCCTGCATGACAAATTGCGGTATCGATTTCTGGGATATAGTGTATTAGAGGTAATGATCGTAAGAAATTGATATATTTATCACATTCAGGATGGTTTGTGATTTCATCATAGGTATCTTTTTTCTTAAGTTTGATAAGCCCTTTCGCAAAGACAAGAAAGGCCAAATCATGATTTCCTAATACTGGGAAAATAGAGGAAGGGTTTGATATGATTAGATCTAGAACTTTAAGAGACTTAGGACCTCTATTGATAAGATCGCCGACAAGGTAAATCTTATCTTTATCAGGATTAAATTCTATTTTTTTAAGTAGTTTTTTAAACTCATGGTAACAGCCATGGATGTCACCAATTGCATAGATTGCCATGTTTGACTATCGCCCAGAACGCTGTTTTTTTGCTATAAACAACATGAATTTTTGCATATTTTTGAGTTGTTCGCGAATTGCCCATGGATAACTTGATGAGAGTGTTTCAGAATTGTTAATATCCATGCTTCCTAAATATTCCCTTACGGAGATACCGCCGCTTTCATTTAATACTTTCTGAATCGCATCATAGTAAGGGATTGCTTTTGTGTATTGATTTTGAGAGACATAAAACATAATGAGATCGAATAGTGCTGATATCGAATAGTAATGTGGTTCGTCTTGATTCTGACTTAAGCTTTGATTAACGTGTTTTAATGCATTGATATAGTATTCTTCTGCAGATTTAGGATCATTTTCTTGAAGAGAAATCCACCCTAGCATAGATTCAGTGCGACCAATATTATAGTAGTCTTTTTGTTTGAGTTTATTATGGAGCTTGAGTTTTTCAGTTAATAAACGTTTTGCTTTTGGAAGTTCATTATAATCAATATAAAAAAGCCCAAGGTTTTCCATTGTCAAAACTGTACGAATATCACTAAACCCTAAATTAAGTAGATCTTGGTTGAGTGCAGAGCTATAGTAATAATCGGCTTGGCTTAAAAGATGGCGAGATTCATACATCCAGCCTAAAATGCGTAAGGTTTCACTATATTGTGAAGTGTACGGGTATTTCTTGCGGATAGCTAAAGCATCCTCGAGTAGCTGTGTAACCGTAAGTACATCTTTATTTTTGAAGTCATACGTCCATACGAGTGTTTCCAATATATTTGCAATTGCTAATTCAGTATTGGGTAGCGCTTCAAGGATTCTTTTTGCTTGATAAAGTAGTTCGCGAGCTTCTAATTTATCATCTTCCAAATTGGCATATTTAACGAGAGCATCCGCATATTCAACAGTTTCTTTAAGATCAGTGTAGTAAGTAATTGCTGTCAGATAATATTTTTTTGCAATCTTAGGACGATTATTAGCAAGATACCAATCTCCTGCATTTATTGTGTTATAGAACTTTTCATAAGGTGTTGCACTCTCATTAATTAGCTTATCTAGTGGAGATAGTGTATGTTCTTCTGCTTTAAGGAAAGGGAATATGAGCAACATTATTACAAGAATAATGCTATATCTTCTAAAAAAAGATAAAGTGCCATATCCAATTGAAACCATTATTGTTTATTGTCCTGTTGTAGGAATGATACTGATTCTCTATTTTACAACAAATAGAATATTAAATAAATAGAGCTTATACCTTTTTATTTGATAAAAAATAAAAAAGCCTTGGCTCTTAACCAAGGCTTTAATTTTTATTTCTTAAAGAAATTTATCTTCTATCTCCAAAAAATTGTAAAAGGAAAATAAACATATTTATAAAATCTAAGTAAAGAGTCAAGGCCCCCAATATTACAAAACGACGGAAAGTATTGGCATCTTCATGAATAATCTCTTCACCAATCATTTTAAGTTTTTGAGTATCATATGCAGTTAAACCAGCAAAAATGATAATGCCAAGTACTGATGTTGTCCACATTAAAGCACTACTCTTCAAAAATATATTGATAACAGATGCAATGATAATACCTATAAGTCCCATAAACATAAATCGTCCAAGAGCAGACAAATCTTTTTTAGTAACGTAACCAAAAATACTCAATGCACCAAACATCCCAGTTGTAATGAAGAAAACATTAGCGATTGATTGCCCCGTATAGATTAAAAATAAAAGTGAAAATGTTAGCCCTGTTAATGCTGAATAAAGCATGAATAAGCCTGTTGCAACCGAACCAGATAAATTTTTAACCATACCAGATAGAACAAAAACAAGTCCTAGTTGAGCAATAAAAAGCACCCATCTCACTTTGTATGCCATCATTACAAGATTAATATTGTTGGAAACATACCAGGCAACTAAACCCGTTACAAGAAGTCCTGCTGCCATCCATGCATAGACATGGCTTAAATAAGTCTGTAATTTTGTACTAGAACCAGAAACTACAATATCATTAGGTACATAATTGTTCATGAAAATCCTCCATTGGAATCATTTTAAGTTGATGCTTACTACTCAATAATTTTAACACAAATAAGCATGCCATAAAAAATATATAAAAAGTGGTCAATTTATGAAAAATATCTATTTTTCATATATTATATGACACTAATTTATAAACAATGATACCAATTTTGAGATAAAACAGTTGAAACAGGTGGCTATAAAAAACAATAAGATATATATCGCAATAATATTGGGGTTATTGGGTTCTTATGGCTTTTCGCAAACCCCACCAAGAGGTGCGCTAGGTTCTTGTAAGATCAGCCCCTTAGTTGATGCGATTCAACCTGAATCTATAGATTTAGACAATGAAACTATGTATGTATCTGCTTTATATGCAGATAGTGATCAGTCAAATGCAACACTTCGTGGAGATGTTACTGTTTATCAGAATGATGCTAAAGTGCAAGCCGATTTTTTATCATTAGATCGAAAAAATAATATTCTTTCAGGAAAAGACCAAGAGATTCGTTATGCGGACCAAGGTGCTGTATTAACAGCAAATAGTTTTACGTCCTATATCGATGATCAAAAATATGAGGGTGAAAATGCCGTCTATTATCTTAAAGACCAATCTGCACAGGGAAAAGCAAAGAGCATTGTCCGTTTTCAAAATGAGAAAAAAACAGATCTTCAAGAAGTAACCTATTCAACATGTCCTACTGATCAAGAGGCTTGGCAGATTTCAGCTCAAGAAATGCATATAGACCAAAATATAGGGAGAGGTGTCGCTAGAAATGCAAAATTCTCTTTATTTGGCGTTCCTGTCCTTTATACACCTTATATCTCATTTCCAACAGATGATCGTAGACAGACAGGGTTTTTGTTTCCAATTGTTTCTATGGATAATAAAGGTGGGTTCTCACTTAGAACGCCTTACTATTTAAATATTGCGCCAAACTTTGATATGACACTGACCCCGGGGTTTTATACAAAAAGAGGCGTGATACTAGGAGCTGAAGCTCGGTACTTAAATAAGTGGCAATCTTCTGTTTTAAGTTTTGAGGTTCTACCTAGTGATCGAGCATTTCGAAAGAGCGAAAATTTACGAGTCCAACAGGCGATAGAATATAATGTAGATAACGATATTTGGTGGCAAAATTATCCAAAACAAAGAAGTGATACTCGTTGGGCAGTCTTTTTTGAACAATCTATGAATCTCATGCCTAAATTGAATGGGCATGTGCTTTTTCAGCAAAATTCGGATACAGATTACAGTAGTGATATTCAGGATGCAATTGGTCTTCTATCCCAAACGAGCTTGGAGCGATTAGCCGAGTTTAGCTATAAAGAACAAAACTGGGAAACGATGTTACGTTTTCAGCACTTTCAAGTGCTAGATAAAACGGTTATTCCTGAAAAACCTTATGCGAGAATGCCACAACTCACATTTCGAGGAGAATGGGAAACTTCATCTGGATTTAGATATGGTGTCTCAGCAGAGGCTGTTCGTTTCTCAACATCTGTTGATTTAAATAATCCATTGCGTCCGAAGATCGGGAATCGTATCGATTTGATGCCTTATGTCGCATATCGATTTGAGAACTCATGGGGATTTTTTGAGCCTTTTCTTGCGTATCGTTATACCTATTATGACTTGAAATATGAGCGATTTAATTTTGCGCGTCAGCAATTATTTCGATCTTTGAATGGCAGAAATTTAGCATATGAAATGGACCAACTTTCAGGTTCTCTTCATAGAGCACTTCCTATTTTTAGTGTGGATACAGGATTGTTTTTTGAGCGCAATACTCAATTCAAGAGTTTATTTGGTGGAGGAAACTTTGTTCAAACGCTAGAGCCTAGGTTGTTTTATCTATATGTTCCGTATCGTAATCAATCCGATATTCCTATCTTTGATACAGGAACAGTAACCCCTAGTTACAATAATTTATTTGCAAGAAGTAACTTTACAGGGGCAGATCGCCAAAATAATGCAAATCAACTGACGACGGCACTTACTACTCGATTTTTAAGTGAAGAAACAGGCGAGGAGTATTTTCGCTTCTCCGCAGGACAAATTTATTATTTTACTGAAACACGGACGACGTTAGGAAAAGATGCAGAAACCTATAATCAATGTATTAGTCGAAAATATAGTGGTGGACAAGACAATCTAGATATCAAATGCGAGCGTCGTAATCGTTCAGAGTGGTTTGCTGAGAGTAGTGTGCGTTTGACATCTGATATTAATGCAAAAGCAACATGGCAGTGGTCTCCTAAACTTAAAAAGACAACACGCCTTGCTTTTGATCTGAGATATCAGCCTAATAGCAGACAAGTAATTAATATTGGGCATCGTTATTCTAGAGATCCTAACGATGTAACAAATGTTCTGACGCATCAAATTGATCTAACATCTTTCTGGGAAATTAATAATAATTGGGCTGTTGTTGGACGATATAATTATTCTTTAGAGTCACATAGATTGAGTGATTCTTATTTAGGATTTGAGTACAACGATTGCTGTATTGCAACGCGCTTTGCAGCCCGTTATTATCGTGATAATCTACAGACAAATAAAAAAGAGTGGAAAGCTTATTTGCAATTTGAGTTGAAAGGTTTAGGGAATTTTGGACAAGATACAAATTCTCTTTGGGGTGAAACAATTAATGGTTATACCCCTCGTTTGCTTAGTAATGGTAGTTTCTAGATTATAAATAATACATATAATCATCATCGCTATTTTGAGTAAACTCAGAGAGTTCATTAAGTGTGATTGAACGAAGTGTATTGTAAATAGACGCATCTAAAGGTGAATAGACTTTTTCTTGAAGTGTTTTTTCAATAATAGGAGAAAGGTGTTCAACTGTTTTATCATTTTCTGAAAAGAGCGCAGGTTCAACACATTTTAGAATATCGTAAAGCGAAATTTGTTCAGGTGCTCGACTCAAATAATACCCGCCTTGTGCCCCTTTAATTGAGTTTACAATCCCCCCTTGCTTTAATTCGGAAAAGACACGTTCTAGATAAATTTTTGAAATATCAAATGACGTAGAAATTTCTAAAACAGTGACCAATGTTTGTGCTTCATAGACAGAAGCAAGCTTAATTACAGATGCTAACGCATAGCGTGATTTTGCGGATAACTTCATAAATTCCTCTGTTAAATAAGAATTGACACTTAAGAAATGCTTTGCTAATTTATAACATATATAGCATATAATAATGATATGTTTTTAAAAAATCAACCTTGATAAGGAGAGATTACATGAGCAAGATTTATAATAGTTTGTTGGAGCTTGTAGGAAATACACCATTATTGCGTTTAAATCAGTTGTCCGCATCTGAAGGTTTAAAAACACCTTTACTCGTGAAGCTTGAGTATTTAAATCCAGCAGGAAGTGTTAAGGATCGTGTCGCACTTGCGATGGTAGAAGATGCAGAAGCAAAAGGGATTTTGAAAGAGGGTTCAGTGATCATTGAGCCGACAAGTGGAAATACAGGGATTGGACTTGCCTCTGTCGCTGCGGCAAAAGGTTACCGTATTATTTTAACAATGCCTGAAACAATGAGTGTGGAGCGTCGTAATTTGCTTAAAGCTTATGGCGCAGAATTAGTTCTTACAGAGGGAACTAAGGGTATGAAAGGGGCAATTGCTAAAGCAGATGAGCTTGCTAAAGAAATCCCAAATGCCGTGATTTTAGGGCAGTTCGTGAATCCTGCAAACCCTGCCATTCATGAAAAAACCACAGGTCCTGAAATTTGGAAAGATACAGAGGGTAAAGTCGATATCGTTATCTCAGGTGTTGGAACAGGTGGAACCATTTCTGGGGTGGGTGCGTATCTTAAAAAGCAAAATCCAAATATAAAAGTGATTGCCATTGAACCTGAAAATTCAGCAATACTTTCTAAAGGCACAGTGGGTCCTCATAAAATACAGGGCATTGGTGCAGGTTTTATCCCTGACACTTTGAATACAGATATTTATGATGAAGTAATCACGGTATCGGATGCAGATGCTTTTTCGATTGCGCCAAAAGTAGCGTCAACTGAAGGATTTTTGATTGGTATCTCAGCGAGTGCAGCACTTAAAGCAGCAATTAATGTCGCTAAACGACCTGAGAATAGTGATAAAATAATCGTAGTCGTTCTTCCTGATGGAGGCGAGAAGTATCTTTCAACACCTTTGTTTGAAAGAGCATAATGCTTAAATAGGCAGCATACAATGAATCTAAATTATATTCTTGATGTGATCCCAACGTTGACCAAAGCATTATGGCTTACGTTGGAGATCTCTTTTTGGGGGATTTTACTTGCGATAATCATCGGGGTGATTTCAAGTCTAGCTATTTTTTATAAAATCCCTGTTATCAATAAACTATTTGAAGGATATGTTGCCTTTTTTAGAAATACCCCCTTACTGCTGCATCTTTTTTTCCTCTATTTTGGATTACCGCGAGCATTTAAAATTTTATTAAGTTTTGAGCAAACGGCACTTATTGGGCTCTCATTACTTGGAGGAGCATATATGGCTGAGGCATTTAAAAGTGGAATTGCCTCTATAGCTCATTCGCAATTTGATTCAGGAAAAGCGATTGGATTATCTCGATTTCAAATGATTCGTTATATTATTTTACCTCAAGCGATTTCGTACTGTATTCCTGCGATCGGTGCAAACTGTATTTTTCTCTTTAAGGAAACCTCAGTATTTACCGCAATTGCCGGGACGGATATTACGACGGTAGCGATTAATAATATTAGTAGCGTAGGCTATACCAATGAGAACCTATTTTTATTAGTTCTCGCGTATCTCA
>CAZBKP010000037.1:0-10945 GCA_964492525.1 uncultured Cardiobacteriales bacterium | reverse complement strand
GGGAGAAGTTTTTCCCCAATGATGACCGCAGCAAAACCTGAAATGATCGTTCCGATTCCTGCCGTTAAATCTGCGAAACCTTGCTGTTGGCTAAAGAGTGCCCCCCCAAGGGCAACAAGCCCATTGCTGATGGCAACGCCTAAAATGATCATCCACTTCACATTGACGCCACCATTTTGGCAAAGGCGCTTATTTTGACCAATTGCACGCAGAGCAAGCCCTAAATGCGTATTGAGTAACCACGTAAAGAAAAGAACAAGTAAAAGCGCTATGATAATCAGTAAAATTAATCCAGACAGCTCTGCGATTTGAGGAAAGCTCGTGCCTAAAACAGCATATAATAAATCTTCAAAGCTAGTGAATAGTGTTTTATCAGCAAGTAAAGAGATATTCGGAATCCCTTGCATGACATGGATATTGACGGAGTAGAGCATGAAGGCAACTAAAATTCCCGCTAGAAGATCCGTGACTTTAAAATAGCAGTTTAAGATCCCTGTGACTGCACCTGCAAGCATCCCTCCAATAATAGCGAAAAGGATTGAACTGTAAGGGTCAAATCCTGATTTAATTAAGATGCTTGAGATCGCAGCACCTAGCACAAAGCTACCATCGCAGGTAAGGTCTGGGAAGTCAATGACCCTAAAGGTTAAAAAGATTCCCATTCCGACAATTCCATAAACAAGCCCGAGGATCAGGCTTGTTTCAATTTCACCAAAGCTGATCATTACTTCGCCTCTGTACCTATCACTTTAGCCGCTTGCGTTTTGAGCTCATCAGGAATCGTGATGCCTAATTTTTTTGCAGCATCAAAGTTTAAGTACAACTCTAATTTATCAGGGAAGCCAACAGGAATCGTATTAATATCCTTGCCATCGAGAACATCTGCGATCATATTAGCAGTTTGGATACCAAGATCATATTGGTTAGGTCCAAGTGCAGCAAGTGGTCCGAGCTCAACCGCATCCGTATCGGCAACAAATACAGGTTTTTTCACTTTTTCCGCAGCCATCACGACACTTCCAAGTGCAGCAAGCGCAGTATTATCACCGTAGATATAAATGGCATCCGCCTCATTTGCTAAGCGAGTCGCAGCTTGTGGAACATCTGCTGTTTTATTCACGGTTTGAGGAATAATTTTAATATTAAGTGCTTTTCCTGCAACCGTTACATCATCCAATTGTTTAATAGAGTTTGCTTCTGCTGGATTATAGATAAAGCCAAGTGATTTTAAATCAGGAAGGATTTTCTTTATCATTTCAAATTGTGGTACAACATCGACTTTATTCGACATCCCTGTCACATTAGTATTTGAATCCTTAAGCGATTTAACTAAACTTGCGCTTAAAGGATCTGTGATTGAAGAAAACACCATTTTAGTTTTTCCTGTACTTGCAGGTCTGACTAAGCTCTGCGCAGAAGGTGTTCCTAATCCAACCGTAACATCGGCATTTTGATTCACAAATTTTGTTGAAATTTGTGCCGCAAGAGCCGCTTGGCCTTGAGCAGATTCCACTTTGAAATCGAGATTTTCACCTTGAACATAGCCGCGTTCCGCAAGCCCATCTTTAATCCCTTTTGCTGTAATATCAAGCGCAGGATGCTCTACGATTTGATTGACGTAGACTTTCTTAACTTCTGCCATACTTGTATTCAGGCAGAAAACGGTACTCATTAAGGCTGCAAAAACTAACTTTTTCATGTGATTTCTCCAAGCTGTTATGACTAATTTTCGATGCGCTTCAATAACGTTAAATAACCATTATTTTGCTCATCTTTTAGAAATCGAGCGACACGCCCGATCGTTGTTAAGCTTGCACCGGTGATCGTATGAATTTCTCGATAAGAGTACTTATCTTGATATAAAAGCTTACATACACGCCAACGTTCAATAAATGAATTGAGTTCATTTGGGGTACATAGGTCCTTTAAGAAATTGTTGACTTCATCAGTGTTCTCAAGCAGTAAAAATGCTTCACAAAGCGCTTTGTGATCATCATTCATATAGGTTATCTCCTTTTGCTGTATTATTATAGTAGTACAGCATTTTTATAACTGCAAGCTTTTTATTAAAAATATTTAAGCTTTTACGATACTATAGTGTGCATTAACTTTTCGAAACAACTCTATAAAACAAATATATGGAACACTCTCCTCACGATTTAATTCATCTTTTTAATGAAACATTCTTTGATACCTATGACACAAAACTGGTTTATGGTGGAGAGGAACCTATTTATATCCCTAAGAATGATGAAATTCCTTATCATCAAATTATCTTTGCACACGGCTATTTTGCAAGTGCACTGCACGAAATTTCACATTGGTGCATTGCAGGGAAAGAACGCAGGCAACTTGAGGATTTTGGCTATTGGTATTGTCCTGATGGTCGTGATCAAAAAACACAGGAAGCATTTCAAGTCGTTGAGCTTAAACCTCAAGCATTAGATTGGCTCTTTTGTTTGGCGACTCATTATCCTTTTAATGTCAGTTGTGATAATTTAAATGGCACATTCGAACCTGATCGGCAGGGTTTTAAAAAAGCCGTTGCAGAAACGGTTGTAACAATGCTCAAAGAAGATGCCATTCCACCTCGTGCAAAAACATTCTTAAGTGTACTGAATCATTTTTATAATACAGAAGAAATCACTGTTGATCGTTTTTTGCATCATATAAAATAATCCATTAAAAAATCTATGGAAAAAATATAGAATATTCAATTTTGTTACGCTGAAGATAGTATACCATCCTACTACTAAGGTAAATTCTATTCACAACAGCTACTCTATTTCATTAAACTATTTAGTACCAAGAAAGCAACATTATGACTTCCTTTATTTTATATACAAGAAGGTATGGAAAATATTCTATTACTTGCTCTTTACCACGTTTTATTAATCGAATGGAAGAAGAATCGTACTCTTTATCCAAACACTTATTCTTCTAAAACTTAATTTGAATATGTTCCTATTAATGTAACAGATGCTTTGTTACCAGAAATGACACAGTAGTAATGGATACCTGATATGTCATTAGGAGAATGAATATTTTTAACAGTTTTCTTCTTATTCTTTAAAGCCCCTTTTTGCAATTTTGCAATAGCTTTAGATCCTGCATTAATACATGCATTAATATACATAGAACTATTTATAGGAGATGTTTCCGTTACCTTATGTGAATTTATAGTTGTTTTTGGTTTTCCAAAAAAGATAGGAACGCCTTTCACTAGGTTTGCCCTTGCAATCTTATTCCGTTTTAGGTCATACAACCTTCCATTATAATTATCCGCGTATGATACTGACATAGAAATTAAAAGTCCTAGTATAGTCATTTTTATAATCGTTAATTTTTTCATAATATTACACCGTATTGATAATAGATGAATTGTACATCAAAAGGAAATAGTGGGATAGATTGTATGTTAAGTTTGTTATAATTTCGAGGATTTATTGATAGAAAAGGCATAATTATGAAGAAAAAGAATTTTTCTTATGATCTAGCACTTATTGAGAATGAACTCAAAAAAGCTGATATTGCACTCCAAGATGTTTCTAGAATTATAACGATTTTCGGCTCTGCTCGTATCAAGAAAGACAATCCTTATTACCAAAAAACCATCGGTCTCGCTGAAAGTTTGGCACAAAATAAATATGCCATTATGTCTGGAGGTGGCCCTGGGATCATGGCAGCAGCTAATCAAGGGGCAATAAAAGGAGGTGGAGAGTCTATTGGGTTAAATATTGTTTTACCAAATGAGCAAAAAGCAAATCCATTTCAGACAATTAGCCTCGAATTTTCTCAATTTTATCCAAGAAAGATGACATTTTTTAAATACTCTTCTGCATATATTTGTATGCCTGGTGGATTTGGTACGCTAGATGAGCTTTCTGAAGTCTTAACACTTTGTCAAACGGAGAAAATTCCCTTTGTACCTGTAATATTATATGGCACTGAATTTTGGCAACCACTTGTTGATTGGTTTATGTCGACGCTTGTTCAGCAAGGTCTTGTAACAGAATCAAATATGAGTTGGATTCATATCGCAGACTCAAAAGAAACCGTTATTAACATTCTTTCTAACGTTACCAATATTTAACACTATCATATCGCTATCATAATCCTAGCTAAATTGCTATCCGATTTTAACCACATATCTTCCTTTGATTTTTCCTGCAATAATCTGATCAGCAGTATCAAAACACTCATCTAGAGTGATGGTATGAGCAATGACATCGAGAAAATCTCTATTAATATATCGATCAAGAAGTGCCCATGCCTTAATACGACTATCGATAGGTGCCATAACACTATCTATACCAGAAAGAGTGACACCTCTAAGGATAAAGGGCGCAACACTTGTTGGTAAATCCATTCCTTGTGCTAAACCACACGCAACAATAACACCACCAAATTTTGCTTGTGCACAAATATTCGCTAATGTATGCGATCCTAAGGCATCCACCGATGCAATCCATCTCTCTTTTTGTAAAGGCTTGCCCTTTTCCTTTAGCGATGCACCATCAATAACGTTAGTCGCTCCTAATGATTTCAAATAGGCTTCTTCATCAACTTTAGATGTTGATGCAGTGACGCTATACCCTAAAGCTGACAAAAGCATAATTGCGACAGAGCCAACACCACCCGTTGATCCTGTAACAATAATCTCGCCATCTTCTGGTCTAATTCCAGAATCAATAATTTTAATTACAGCAAGTGATGCCGTATACCCTGCCGTACCAAGTGCCATTGATTGCCATGATGTAAGATTTTCTGGAAGAGGGATTAACCATTTAGAAGAGAGTATTGCATACTCTGACAAACATCCCCAATGTACTTCTCCACATCCGAACCCATTTAAAATAACCGTTTCTCCTGCTTTGAGCTGTGCATCATCTGTTTCAATAATTGTTCCAACACCATCAATCCCAGGGATCATTGGCCATTTACGGACAACAGGACTTGTATTGGTTAAAGCAAGGGCATCTTTATAGTTAAGACTCGAATAATCTATTTTCACCAGCGTATTGTGACCTTGAATTAAAAGATCATCTTGTACCATTGTCTTTATAGTTTTAGAAAAAATATCGGTTTCCGATTTTTCGAGTAAAATTGCATGAAAATTTTTCATAATAGTCCCTATCAAGATAATAATTATTATCAATTTTAGCACTTTTCAACCATAATATAGATATCCATATCAATAGGACACAATTAAGATAAAACAATCACTTTTTATAAAAATTATGATGGAACATATTAATTGTTTAATTTATACTGTTTTTGTTTTTTAGACAGAAGGTTAAAAACATATGAAAAAAATATTACTCCTTTCTTTTTTAATGGTGAGTTTTTCTTTTGCTCAAAACCAAGAAACTACAGATAATGAACTTCTACCTAGCGCTATTGTCCTACACGGTAATACATCAGATGATACTTTGGACTCTGAGGCATCAAAAAATGACATAGAGCCTGAAATTAAACCCGATGCGTTTATAAAAAAATGTGAGCACAATAGTAGTAAAAAACTTTTATATACCGAATTTGATTGCCCAAATAATTATACTCAAATCAATAATGATTGGCTAAATGATACAAATATGACAAATGCTAGTACTTCTACTCCTGTTGAAGAAAAAGGAAAAGAAAATGAAGCAAAAAAGGATGAAGTAAAAGAAGTAAAACCTCAATAAAATTGAAAGATTATGATGAATAAATTAATTATCTTTTTTTTATTACTGATTTCTCCTGCTTTTACAAAAGAGATCCCTAAACTTACAAAAGATACTGTATCTATTGCAGAAGCAGGCATTCTAAATAAATGCGTTCATAAAAAAGATAGTAAAAAAGTTATTTATTCTCAATTTAATTGCCCTGAAGAATACAGTTTGATAGATGAAAATTGGCGAGAAGAGACAAATATTACCGAATCTTCCCCACCAAAAAAAGAATCTTTACCTTCATTTTTACCGTTTCTAAATGGCGAAGATGTAAGTGCATACGATACAGACAGTTTCACAAAACTACCTGAGAATGCACCTTTTTCTGATATCGTCAATACTATCAATGAAAAACAGAAAAAAGGTGAGCCTATTGATGGTTACGATATTCTTAAAGAAGCATTTAAAAATCGAAATCCTGTAGAGCTCTTTAATGAAGGTTTACGTGCTTTAATGTATAGAAAACAATTTCTTGATTCTCTATAACCCCTATCTCTTTTGAGGAGAAATAATATAATTGTTGTCATTAATCAACAAGTATAAATACGTTTTCCCCCATGGATCTATTAAATATTCACTTCTAATATAGGGTCCTTTCCAATTTGGATCGCTATTATCTGCTAAAAGAATATTAAGCGTCTCTTCTGTTCTAGGATAATGTCCTATATCCTTTTTATAGAGATTTAATGCACCTTCAATAGATCGTATGTTTTGCTCAACTACAATTTTTTTGCTGTCATCATCAAATCCTAAAAATTTCTGCCCGATAATAATAATAACAATCGTTGCAATGACAGAAATAATCATGAGTTCTACTAAAGAGAGACTTTTTTTATAAAAAACATCCAATAACTTATTGCCCATAGCAATTTTATGATTTCACAATGGTATTAAAAGTATCAAAATAGTTCGGGAATGTTTTATTCACACACTTAGGATCTTCGATAATAATATTTGTTTTAAAGGCACACAGCGAAAAACACATGGCAATTCGGTGATCATCATAGGTGTAAATCGAAACATTTTCATTTAAATGTTGGGTTGGATGAACCACAATAAAATCTTCCCCCTCCTCAACCGTTACACCAAGTTTACGGAGTTCAGTTGCCATCGCTGCAATTCGATCGGTCTCTTTTACTCGCCAACTGGCAATATTTCTTAACACCGTTTTTCCTTCTGCATAAAGCGCTACGATGGCTAATGTCATCGCTGCATCAGGAATATGATTACAATCTAAATCAACACCTTTAAGCCCATCTTTAGGCGATTGAACTCTCACGGAGTGATCGCTCCACGTAATTTCTGCCCCCATTTTTTCAAGAACATCGATAAATTGAATATCACCTTGAATGCTCTTTTTACCAATGCCATGGACGGTCACATCTCCTGCAATTGCCCCCATCGCTAAGAAATAAGAAGCACTTGAAGCATCACCTTCAACGTAATACATTTTAGGAGAACGATACGTTTGATCCCCTTTTATCTCAAATGAACACCAATCATGATTGATCACTTCAATCCCAAAATCCTTTAATAATGATGATGTAATCGCAATATAGGGTTTTGAAATTAAGGTCCCCTCAACGTTGATCTTGATGGGTTGCTTTGTCATAGGAAGAGATAATAAAAGCGCAGTTAAAAACTGACTTGAGACATCACCTTTAACGGAAATCTCATTGGTGTGAATACAGGCAGGGAAAATCTCAAGAGGGGGGTATCCTGTTTTATCTAAATATTCAATCTTAAGCCCTAATGCGGATAAGGCATCTACTAGATCTTTAATAGGGCGCTCATGCATACGATCAACCCCTTTTAGGATATAGTGACCATGACTCATTGCTAATGCAGCCGTGAGTGGTCTAAATGCGGTTCCTGCATTCCCTAAAAAGAGCTCTGTATTTTTATTTGGATACCCTTTTTCATTTCCTTTAACATAACATTCGGTCGCACTTTCTTCATGAAGCGTAATTCCAAGCTGTTTTAAAGCTTCTTTCATGTAATGGACATCATCACTTTCTAACAACCCTTTGAGAAAAGTAGTTTCGCCACAGAGTGACGCAAGCAGTAATGCTCTATTTGAAATACTTTTCGAACCTGGAAGCGTCATTTCTCCCTGTGCGATTGATTTTTTTGCTAGAAGTAATGTTTCCATATTTTTTTAACCACATTTAGAATCGCCACAATTTAAACAGGTCATACAGTTATCCATCATCACAACTGCTTTAACCATGCACTTTTGACAGAGTACCGCTTCTTTTGGAAATTCGCTAGTCACATCTTCTATTTCTGATTTTTTCTCAGCAATTAATTTCTTCTGAGCATCATCAAGCTGTTGTTTTTCTAATAAACCAATCGTTTCTAAATGCAGTTGCAAGACATCTCCAATTTCTGCAACGATTGAAGGCATATATTTTCCACCTGATTTAAAATAGCCCCCTCTTGGATCAAATACAGACTTTAACTCTTCCGTTAAAAAGGTGATATCGCCCCCTTTTCTAAAAACTGCAGAGATAATGCGTGTTAAGGCAACAATCCACTGGAAATGATCCATACTTTTTGAATTAATGAAGATTTCAAAAGGACGACGATGCTCATGATCCGTACCTTTATTTAAAATAATATCATTAATCGTAATATACATCGCATGCTCGGATAAGGGTGTTTTGACTTTGTAGGTCGAACCGATCAACGTTTCAGGGCGAGCAAGACTCTCATTCATTTCGATCCCAAGAGGCAAAGCACTCTGAACAGGCTCTTGCATAGGCGCTTGTTTTTTTTCTTCTTGATTTGCAACAGAAAACCCAGTAATTTTTTTCTCAATTTTAATTGCCATATTTAAATCCTATAATTTTCCGTAATAACCTTCTTTTAAAGCTTCAAAGAGATTGGCAGCAGAATGAATTTCACCATCATACTCGATCTCTTCATTTCCTTTGACGGTCACAGTATTTCCATCTTCTAATTCAAAGGTATAGGACGTATTTTCAAGATCCTTCTCTTTGACTAAAACGCCTTGGAATACCTCAGGATTAAATCTAAAAGTAGTACATCCCTTAAGCCCTTTTTCATACGCATAAAGATAGATATCTTTAAAATCTTCAAATGGAAAATCAGTGGGCACATTGGCTGTTTTTGAAATCGATGAGTCAATCCAAGTTTGAGCTGCTGCTTGAATATCTACATGTTGTTTCGGTGTAATTTCATCTGCTGTAATGAAATAATCCGGTAATTTTTTATTCACATCCTCACTATAGGGCATCGCTTTATCATTGACTAATGCACGATATAACAAGAGTTCATATGAAAACACATCCACTTTTTCTTTACTCTTTTTCCCTTCACGAATCACATTTCGTGAATAGTGATGCGCAAAACTCGGTTCAATTCCATTGGAAGCATTATTTGCTAAAGATAAAGAAATTGTTCCTGTAGGTGCAATAGAACTATGATGCGTAAATCGAGCCCCTACTTCTGCTAATTTTTCAACGAGCGCAGGGTTTTCTTTGCCGACCCGTTGCATATACCGTGAATATTTCGCATGAAGAGTCGAACCTTTTACTTTATCACCAACTTTATAGCCATCTTTCTTCATTTCAGGACGTTTTTTTAGCATCGCAGGAGTTACTTCAAACTCTTGTGCTAAAAGTGGGGCAGGACCTTTTTCTTCGGCCAATTGAAGCGATGTTTCCCAACCAACAAGCGCCATTGTTTTTGCAACGTCTTCTGTGAATTGGATTGCCTTTTCATCACCATACTTCATTTTTAGCATTGTGATCGTTGAGCCTAATCCTAAAAATCCCATACCATGACGGCGTTTATTAAAAATTTCTTCTCTCTGCTGTTCAAGAGGAAGTCCATTAATTTCGACAACGTTATCTAATAAACGAGTAAAAATGGCGACAATTTCTTTAAATTTATCCCAATCAAAGGTGGCTTTATCGGTAAATGGATTTTTTACAAATTTCGTTAAATTTACAGATCCTAAAAGACATGAACCGTAAGGGGGCAAAGGTTGCTCTCCACAAGGGTTTGTGGCACGGATCTTCTCGCACCACCAGTTATTATTCTCTTCATTCACTTTATCTATTAAAATAAAACCCGGTTCCGCATAATCATACGTTGAGCTCATGATCACATCCCACAAGCGTTTTGCAGGAATTGTGCGATAGACTTTACACGCAACTTCACCTTCTTTATTGGTGACAAGCCCTTCGGTTAAAGGCCACTCTTTCCATAAAATGTCGTCTGCTTTTAGATCAATATTTTCTTTTTCAATCTCTTTTTTAAGAAGAGGGAAATAGAGCGCCCAATCACGATTATTGATCACCGCTTCCATAAATTCTGCCGTAATCAAAAGTGATAAATTAAATTGACGAAGACGTCCATCTTCTCGTTTTGCTCTTATAAAATCAATAACATCAGGATGGCTTACATCGAAAGTTGCCATCTGTGCGCCACGTCGTCCTCCTGCTGAACTAATGGTAAAACACATTTTGTCATAGATATCCATAAAGGATAAAGGACCTGAGGTATAGGCACCTGCTCCAGATACAAATGCACCTTTAGGACGTAAGGTTGAGAATTCATATCCAATGCCACAGCCTGCTTTTAATGTTAATCCTGATTCATGAAGTTTATCTAAGATATCATTCATTGAATCTTTTATTGTTCCTGAAACGGTACAATTTATTGTTGACGTTGCAGGTTTATGCTCAAATGCACCTGCGTTTGAGATGATACGTCCTGCTGGAATCGCTCCAAACTGTAATGCATCTAAGAATTTCTCTTGCCAAAACTTTTTATTTTCTTCAGTAGTTTCAACATCTGCAATCGCTTTAGCAACACGTAAATACATCTCTTCCAAAGTGTTATCAATAGGATCGCCCTCTTTTGTTTTTAAGCGATATTTTTTGTCCCAGATATCATATGAAGCACTTTGCAAGGGTATATTTTTATTATTCATAATCATCCCAACCTAAAATTTTATTGAGGATGAATTCTATCATAAAAAAGTGAGGTTTTAGATTCTAAAAATCTTTATTGCAAAAACATCTCTTCTTATCTTTTTATTATAAATATATATGGTTATATATAAAAAAAGATAAAGATGAGAGAGTGTATTTATCCACAAAATTTTTAAAAAATATAAATTTTCATGTAATTACACTAAATTTTGTTGTGAATAAATCAACTGATAATTTAATTGTATGACTGGGGATATTTTTTAATAA
>CAZBKP010000036.1:2265-11405 GCA_964492525.1 uncultured Cardiobacteriales bacterium | reverse complement strand
AGTTGTTCTATATTTTGCTTATCTACTATTTTTCTGTGATTTTACAAGGCAGGAGAAAAAAAGATTAATCGTGTGCTTATTATTGATGATTGCCTCAGCTTTCTTCTGGGCGGCATTTGAGCAACAACCGACTTCATTTAATCTTTTTGCAAATGATTATACCAATCGGATGATCGGTGGTTGGGAGATGCCAACCGTATGGTTTCAATCTGTGAATCCTATATTTATTATTATTTTTGCTCCGATTTTTAGTTTGTTATGGCTAAAGCTTGCTAAAAAAAATATTGAGCCTAGCGATACGTTAAAATTTGCGTGTGGCTTAATCTTAGCAGGATTAGGTTTTGCTGTGATGATTTTTGCTTCAAAATCTGTGATTGCGGGAGGTGTTTCTTTAGTCTCCCCGCTATGGCTTATTGTTAGCTTGTTATTGTTAACTTTTGGAGAGCTCTGTTTGAGTCCTGTTGGTTTATCAAGTATGACGGATTTAGCACCTGCAAAAATTCGTGGGCAGATGATGGGATTATGGTTTACCTCTGTCGCTATGGGGAATCTTGTAGCAGGTTTGATTGCAGGGCAGGTAAGAGCGGATTTATTAGACGATCTTCCAAATCTGTTTATGCGTTGTTCTGTCGCATTATTTATCGGGGCGGCTGTTTTGATTGCTTTAAATAAACCTGTGAAGAAATTATTAACCTCGAAATAGGTGAAAATATGCGCTCTTTAATGTGGTTTCGATCAGATTTACGAGTGCGAGATAACACTGCACTTTTGAAGGCTCAAAGCCAAGGTGCAGTGATTGGGCTTTTTATTATTTCTCATAATGATTGGAAAAATCATCATGATGCGCCGGTTAAACTTGATTTTTTATGGCGCAATCTAGAATCTCTTCAATCAGAATTAGCGCGTTTTAATATTCCCCTCTTGATTCATTCAGTAGAGTCTTGGAACGATATTCCTGTAAAGATGTATTCAATTGCAAAGAGATATAACATCCTGTCTCTTCATGCAAATGATGAAGTCGGGTTGAATGAAAATAGAAGAGATCAATCAGTTAAAACGCTGTTAGAAGCAAAGGGCGTCGAGGTTGTATTTGAACAAGATCGAACGCTACTTCCTTTAGGAACTGTGTTGAATCAAGCAGGTCAGCCTTATAAAGTTTTTACACCTTTTAAAAAGGCAGTATTTTCTAAACTTATCACCTCTCCGTTAACGCCTTTAGGATCTCCCGTTATTCAAGCGAATATGGGGATTGAATCGGATCAAATCCCAGAAAATCCTTATCATCACGCTGCAAATCTTGAGTTTAAAGAGGGAGAACATTCTGCTTATCAGATGTTTACTCAATTTTTAGAGCGTTCAATTTATGATTATGAAGCGCATAGAGATATCCCAAGTATCTACGGGACAAGCAAGCTCTCTCCTTATTTAACTTTAGGCATTATTTCTGTGAGATCGCTTTTTTATGATGCTTATTTAGCGAATCAAGGAGAGTTGGAAAGTGGTAATAAAGGGATTTTAACGTGGCTAAATGAGCTCATCTGGAGAGAGTTTTATTCAAATATCATGTTTCATTTCCCAAAGCTATCCAAAGGGCATGCCTTTCAAGAGAAAACAGAGTCCATTGAATGGCTAAACTCTTCGAGTGAGTTAGCTTTATGGGAACAAGGACAGACAGGAATCCCAATAGTGGATGCATTCATGCGTCAGCTTAATGCAACCGGGTGGATGCATAATCGTGGGCGAATGATCACCGCGATGTTCTTAAGCAAAAATCTTTTGATAGATTGGCGAAAAGGAGAGCAATATTTTATGTCCCATTTAATTGATGGTGACTTTGCATCAAATAATGGCGGATGGCAATGGAGCGCCTCAACAGGAACGGACGCGGTTCCCTATTTCAGAGTATTTAATCCGGTGACTCAATCACAACGTTTTGACCCTACAGGAGATTTTATCCGACAATGGTGCCCAGAGCTTTCTCATCTATCGAATAAAGAGATTCACCTGCCGACAAAAGATGCAATTGTCGATCTTAAAGAGAGTCGATTAAGAGCGATAGAAGCATTTAAAATGATTAAGGTCTAAACAAACTAATCATTATTTAGATATGATTATGTTGTTTTACTAAATTAGGATTGTATGTTCTCTCATCAAAAATGCAGAGCTTGGCTTAGCAGTTTTCGATTACAAACCCTTCCTTTAGCCATCTCTACCATACTCGTTGCAAATGCAATTGCGTTTTGGCAGGGAGAGTTTAGAGGGATTGTTTTTGTATTGACACTTTTAACAGCGATTCAGCTTCAAATCACCTCAAACTTAGCAAATGATTATGGAGACGTTTCAAAAGGAAGCGATATTGAAGCACGGAAAGGACCTAAGAGGGGTATTCATAGTGGACAGATTACACTCTCTCAACTTAAAAAAGCACTCTATATTAGTGTAGGAATCTCAGTTCTATTAGGACTTTTACTTTTATTTGTCGCATGTCGCAATGGCTATGAAATTCTCTTTTTTATTGGTTTAGGCCTACTGTCTATCATCGCTGCCATTACATATACCGTAGGTAAAAACCCGTACGGCTATCATGGACTGGGGGATATTTCAGTACTCATCTTTTTTGGATTTGTAGGGGTCATGGGAAGTTATTATCTTCAAGTTGGCTCACTTCCGATAGCGTTAATATTCCCCTCTATTATGTGTGGGGGCCTTTCTATGGGTGTATTGAATATTAATAATATGAGAGACTATGAAAGTGATCGCTTGGTAGATAAACGCACCATTGTTGTTATGATGGGTTTAGAATCTGCTAAGTATTATCACATCGGTTTACTTGTGATTTCGTTTATATCGCTATTTCTATTTCTTTCAATCACATTACCATTTCGAGCATTTTGGGTTGTTATAGTCTTAGTGCCACTCTATATACAGCAGATCTATTTTTTATTTGAAAATCCTTTGGAGTTTAAGAAACAGCTTTTTCCAATGGTGAGGTTAGCATTACTGACATCAGGACTTGTAAGTTTAGCGATTATATTGTGTGAATAGCGAATAAGAAACAATAAAAAAGGCTAGATAAAATATCTAGCCTTTTCTGTATGGTGGGTGCTGAGGGGATCGAACCCCCGACCCTCGCCTTGTAAGGGCGATGCTCTACCAGCTGAGCTAAGCACCCGAGAGACGCATATAATATGTGAATCATTGTCCTTTGTCTAGTATTAATTAATATTTTTTTCTTCGCTTCCTACAAGTGCAGATTTTAAGACGTGTGGTTTGATCTTTCCCATAACATGCATTTCGCAGGGGCGACATTTAAACTCCAAGCGAATCTCTTCTTTATTATGGATGAGTACCATCGGATCTGCTCTAACTTGCCCTTGTACCCCTGTAACCCCTTTCGCTTGTTTAGGGCATAAATGATATGCAAATCGCAGGCAATGTTTGGTAATCATCACAGGGACTTCATCTAGAGTTTGGTGTGCTTCGTACGCAGGTTCAATCAATGAAACGCCATGCTTTTCATAAAATGATTTTGCCGCTGAATTATAGACGTTTGATAAAAACGAGAGCTGATCCATTGGATACATGGGAGCAGGAGTACTTTCATGCTGTCTGGTATCTCGTTTATGGGATGCTAAGATTTTAGCTTTAAGGAGATCGACAGCTTCTCTTCTTATTTGATTCAATTGGCTTTTAGGAATAAAAGGAACAACATTGAGATCAACATTGCAAGATGCAGGTGCAAAAATCGTATCCCCTAACTTTTGTATTCCTTCTTCAATACTTATAATCGACTTCTCACGATTGTTTGCAGGTTCAAATATGTCTGTAATAGGGAACTTAATGCGTATCTCATTATCGGTAGAGAGTTCAAGATGATACTGCCCCTCTTCTTCTTTAAAAGTAATATGCACAGGAATTTTACGGATTGCAGACTCTTTCTCCAAGAGTTTCTGCCAAAGGCTATCTAAATTGCGGTTGAGTTTTTGATAGGGTTTAACTTTATCGATATCGGTAGGCATCTCTTGGTGCCAATAGACAAGATAATGATTTTTACCAATCTCTTTCACTTCGCTTGCACGAAAGCCGACCACTTCGCGCTTGATTAATACATTTAAACCATCCCCATTTGCAAGGGGTTCTGTGGTTTTGACTTCAAGATGATCTCCATGAAATGCGATCACTTCCCCCACTTCAACACCTGTAAATTTAGGCGAATCAAATGCACCAATATTATCTAACCGATTATTAACGAAGTAATCTGTTGATCCTCGATTAAAAGTTTTCTCAGGATTTGGGGTGAATAAATGTGTCGTTTCTCCCAATGAGCTACTCACAAAAGAAGGATTCTTCGTGAGATATTGATCAATGACTTTACGGTAATGCGCCGTAATATTTTTTACATAGCCCATATCTTTATAACGCCCTTCAATTTTGAAGGAACGAATCCCTGCCTCGATAAGCGCCTCAATATTCTGCGTCTGATTATTATCCTTCATAGATAAAAGATGTTTATCAAACGCAACAACGCGCCCCTCTTGATCTTTTAGCGTATAAGGAAGTCGGCACGCTTGCGAGCAATCCCCTCGATTAGCACTCCGCCCTGTTTCCGCATGAGAGATATAGCATTGCCCAGAAAAAGCGACACAAAGTGCACCATGAATGAAGAATTCTAGGGGTGTATTCACTTCATCATGAATCTTTCGGATCTCTTTGAGAGAAAGCTCACGAGCAAGCACAAGCTGAGAAAATCCAACTTGAGACATGAATTTAATGCGTTCAATATCTCTTAAGTCCGTTTGAGTAGATGCATGAAGTTCAATGGGTGGAAGGTCTAGCATCAATAGCCCCATATCTTGCACAATCAGTGCATCAACGCCCGCATCATAGAGTTCGCAAATAAGTTTCTGGGCTTTCGGAAGCTCATCATCATGCAAAATAGTATTCAAAGTCACGAATATCTTCGCATGATATTGATGTGCAAATTCTACTAACTTCGCAATATCAGAAACGCTATTATCTGCATTATGACGCGCACCAAAACTAGGCCCTCCGATATAAACGGCATCAGCACCATGAATGATTGCCTCTCGCCCAATTTCGTAATCTTTTGCAGGGCTAAGAAGCTCTAATTCATTTGAGAGTAACATTTGAATCCTTAATACATAAAAAGGTTAGAATTTTCGTTCGATTGCGTAGTTTGCAAGCGTGATCAGTGCAGATTTATAAGGTGTTTCGGCAAGCGATTGAATCGATTGAATCGCAAGCTCAACTTGCTCGCATGCTTTGTTATAGGTATAAGTCAATGATTCTGTACGCTCAATAATGGTAAGGACTTCGGGTAATTTTGAAATATCCGCATTCAAAAGGGCATTTCTTACAAGGAGAGCTTCATCTTTGGTTCCTGCATGAATCGCATGAATAATGGGGAGCGTAGGTTTGCCTTCCGCAAGATCATCTCCTGTATTTTTACCCATCACATCACTGCTTGCCGTATAGTCTAAAATATCATCAATCAACTGAAATGCGGTCCCAACATATTTGCCATAATTTTTTAGTGCTTCAATTTGGGACTCAGGCTGATGAGAAGATTCAAACGCCATAACGCCTGCGATTTCGGCAGCGGCTTCAAAGAGTTTTGCCGTTTTAGAGTAGATCACGTTAAAGTAATTTGCTTCAGTTATATCAGGCTCTTTGATATTTAAAAGCTGAAGTACTTCTCCCTCTGCAATGCGATTTGTCGCTTCTGCTAAAATCCTCATCACACGCATGGAGTCTAAAGAAACCATCATTTGAAACGCGCGCGTATAGAGAAAATCTCCCACAAGTACGCTCGCCTCATTTCCCCAAATTGCATTTGCAGTCTCTTTGCCACGGCGAAGATCAGAGTGATCGACAACATCATCATGAAGAAGGGTTGCCGTATGAATGAATTCGATTAATGCGGCGGCTCGAATATGTTGATCTCCCTCGTACTGAGCGGCTTTTGCACAAAGTACAGTTATCATCGGACGAAGACGTTTCCCCCCCGACATAATGATATAAGCCCCTAGTTCATTAATGAGCGCAACATCGGAGGAGAGCGCATCCATAATGGATTGGTTAACCTTTGAGAAATCCTCTTTAATGAGTGCCTGCACAGCTTTAATAGACATTCCATTCCTTTATAGAATCGATTCAAATGAGCGTATTATAATGGTTATAATAGGAATTGTATTGATTAATTGTAGGATTTAGTAGCGTTGTTTACAGTATTTGAAAATCAACTAAAAACGGATCGTCGAGAGTATCTCTTTGTGTCGGTATTGATGATTCTTTACGGGAGCTTTATGAGGATAAATTTCATTTTAGCGTCGTTCGGTTTCTTCAAGAAGATGTTGTATGAAAAATAGATATTTATTTTAAACAATAAAGTGTAAATAATCCGATGGGTTTCTATAATTCTCTGGTAAAAATAAGGAGATAGTATGTTAGGATTAGATGAATGTCATTATAAAACACATTGGAAGAGTGAATAATGAACTACTACGAATATGCCCCACCCATCTTTAGATGGTTCTTTGGAAATACAGAGGTCAAGCCTTGGGAAATGTTTCCATGGTTTTGGGGATCTTTTTTATTGCTATCTTTAATACTCGCTATTTTTGGCGGTGTACAGCTTTTTAGAAAGAAGCATCGCATCATTTATTCCATTTTGTTATTTTTGGGGATTTTAGGGATAGTCTTAACCCCATTTTTAGACAAGTTCTATCTAGATTATGAGTGGCGTAACGCTCTAAGCCAACCTGGTTATTACATTAATAAGCAAGTAAAAGCCGATAATTATGCAAAAGTTGAATCTCTTTATTTTTTTGGTCCAGGGGGAAATATAGGAAGGGAACAATTTTTACAATTACCATCCTTAAGAGTAGATAAAAATAGATATACGCATACAGAATTTAAAGCCAAAGAGATTTTTTGCAGTATTTATGAATTGGGACCTTATCAATTTATTGAAGAAGGATATATTAATTATAAATTTGAGAATGGTAAAAAAGGAGGGCTTAATCTGGGTGGAGAAGATCTAGACGATTCTACCAAAAAATTGGGGGAAAAAGGCCATAGTTCATATGGCGTACGTTATACAGAAAAAAGAGAAGATGGGTGTTATCTGGGAACACGAGACCATGTCCAATCTCGCTATTATGTTATGAATGAGAATCGAGTGCGAGTTGGTTTAGCATTAGCTCGTGAGCGGACGGTTATCGTCGATTCTCAAACAGGTGATGTTTTAGGTTATGCAAATTTTTTTTCATCAGATAGAAATGTATTATTCAAATTAACATTTGGCCTTTTGGACAGTGTGTTGCTTAATGGAATTAGTTCAAAAATTGTTTCAACTTCTAATAGTGATGTTATTCAATACCGAAAAAAAACAAATAGATATAGCGAAACAACTTATAAGCGTTTAACTCGTTATGTCTTAATCCCAACCTATTATTATGAAAACCCTGAAGGAGATGTTTTATGAGAAATGTAAACAATCTAATAGTTTTCTGTATTTTAGTATTTATTAGATGTAATGGTGTCTTTTTAAAAAATCAAGCATCACAAGTGCTGAATTTGGCTTAATCCCCTGAGAGTCTTCAGGAGACTTTAGACATTCAATTAGTTGTTGTGGTGAATACAGGGAAAAACCTTCAACCTCTCCGTCATTATTATGCGGAACAAATGCTCCAGGGAGTTCAAGGTCAAACAAATATAATGTATCGTTTCGAATTCCAAAATCATCTTGAGTCATATATTGAATCTTTCCTGTAAAAACAGCTTGTTCAGCTATTTCTAATGAAATATTTGCCTCTTCAATGCACTCTTTGTAGACATTTTCTCGAATAGAGATTCCTGAAGGCAACCCTCCCGCTGCAATTTGATCAAGTTTTGATGGGGAGATCACTCGAGATTGTGATCGTTTTGCAATCCATAAATAGTGGATATCATTCTTTAAAACGTAACCATTAACATGAACACCAAATGCTTTAAGCCCTAAAAGTGGGGCAACGCCACGTTCGATTTCAAAAATAGTGGGGCTTTCATAATCTTCAGAATGAATAGCGTATAGTTCATCACGCCAATTTTTGACGATCCCCTCTTTTTGTAATGTATGGCTTAGAGTAGAAAGTCGCTGAGTCCTCTCCACACTTGTAGCGTTTGTAAATTCTCTTGTGAAAAGGATCTCTGTTTCTGATGTTTTTTTAAAAATATCCGTTTCTATCGATAGCCGATGCCATAATTCATGCGTAATAGCACCTACTTGGAATTGATTGAAATAGAGCCAATAGAATTGGCTAGGGTCGGGCGGAGCGATCCTAGCACCCAAATGAGAAAAGTCAGACATTAATAACGGGTGAGATCGCGAATAATATCAGCCATTAAGCGATTCATAAGGCGATTATACGCCTCAACGCCCCCAACAGCATTCAGAGGAGTTGCCTTTTCAGTTCCTTCATATCGGTTCGAGAACACGATTGTTTGATTACTGCTATTGATAAGACGAATCGTAATTGCAAGCTCAACATAACTCTCATTATCTTTAAAGAACTGGCGCATGCTATTGACGGTACCATCAATTTTGTATTTTGTTGAGATTGGGCTCGGCAGTGCGATCACATCTTTAAAGTGATTCGATGCGACAAGTGCATTGATTAAATTTGCCTGTAAGATTTTGTGTGGAGGTAATATCCATTCGCTTTTGCTGTAAGATTCGATCTCATTCTCCGACATAGAGTAGAGCATCTCTTGATTATATGTATTATAAAAAGTACTAAAATCAGACACTGCAACAGCATATGGGCGAGTTCTATTTTTAGCTACTTTTGCAAAGTTATTTGTATCTATTTCAAGTGTATAAGTTGATTTTACAGGTGCAGATTGGCAACCTATAAGCGCTAATATTGGAATAATAAGTGTGGCAACACGTTTAAAAATTTTCATAATCTTGATCTCCTAATTGATTGCTATTCGCCAGGGCCTTTTTTAGGCTGAGATTTCCCCATGATAATAGCATTGGGATTCTGTTTTAATTCATTTAAAAATTGAGAGAGAGAGTAAAGTGCTCCATTAACCTCTGTAGAGAGTGTATTAATCACAGGGCGGACAGATTTTCC
>CAZBKP010000036.1:0-2165 GCA_964492525.1 uncultured Cardiobacteriales bacterium | reverse complement strand
GTGCTCCATTAACCTCTGTAGAGAGTGTATTAATCACAGGGCGGACAGATTTTCCAAGTTTTGTATATTCAGATGCGGTAGATGTCCAAGCTTTCATCGTATCTTGAGCGTTATCCAAAGTTTCAGTAAGCTTTGTAGATGCAGTTTTTACTGATTCAGCAAAACCACTTAAGGAGTCAACAGCATTTAAAGCACGATCGATTTTAGGCTTCGCATTTGCAATAATTTCTGATGTATCTTGAGTGATTTTCTTAATATCATAAGAGCTTTGTGCAAGTTGAGTAGAGATTGTATCAACATTGCTGATGATACTATTAATATGCTTTGAATTATCTTCATTGAATAGTGAATGGAGTTGTGCAGAAAGCGTATTAATCGAAGTATTAATGTTTTCAAAAGCCTCATCTAAACGTTTTGCAAGTGATGGACCGTTTTTAATGACTGGATCAGGATCATTTTTAGAAGGCAATAAATCAGGGGATGTAGGAGAGCCACCTTGTAAACTAACACCAATGAGTCCAGTAATCCCTTTGTTAATTAGAACAGCAACAGTATCTTCTTTAACAGGTGTTCCTTCTGCGATTTCCAAAGAAATATCGACAAGTTTTGGATCATGCTTATTAAGTTGGATTTTTTTTACAATGCCTACATCCACGCCGTTGTAGTCAACTGTAGAATTGACAGAGAGTCCGCTGACTGATTCAGGTGTGATCACTCTATAAGGAAGATAGGTGATTTTTTCTGTACCTACAGTAAGCCAAACAATAATGAATATAAAAAGTGCCGTGAATCCAATTACAAATGCACCTACGAGTGAATAACTAAATTTATTTTCCATAAACATCCTCCGTCGCACGTCCGCGAGGTCCTTGAAAATAGCGTTGAATTAAAGGGTGATCGTTTTTGACAAGTTCTTTCATTGGCTGATAGGCAAGAATTTTCTTTTCTCCTAAAAAAGCAACTTTATCTGTAACTGCCCATAAAGAGTCTAAGTCGTGTGTCACCATAACGATTGTTAAAGCGAGTGATTCTTTGAGTTGATTCATTAATTGATCAAACTCACCTGCAGCTACAGGATCAAGCCCTGCAGTAGGTTCGTCTAAAAATAGAATTTGAGGGTCAAGTGCAAGTGATCTTGCAAGGGCTGCACGTTTTAGCATTCCTCCCGATAACTCTCCAGGAAAACGCTGTGCAGCATGAGGAGGCAATCCTGAAAGTGCGATCTTAAGCTCAGCAAGTTCTTTTCGTTCAGCAAGAGAAAGCGATAGATGCTCTTGCATAGGAATCATGACATTCTCAAGCACCGTTAAAGAACTGAATAATGCTCCCCCTTGAAAGAGCATGCCAAATTTAGTTTTTAAGCGCATCTGCTCCTTATCTGAAATTCCCCAAACGGGTTCATTAAGTAGATAGACTTGTCCTGAAAATGGACGAAGTAGCATAATGATCGCACGTAAAAGCGTTGTTTTCCCAGAACCTGAGCCACCTACAAGTGCAATAAGTTCTCCTCGATTGACGGTGAGATTCAAATCTTCATGGACAGAAAGCGTTCCAAATCGATTATAAAGATGCTCGATTCGAATGACTTCATCTGTATTGTTATTCTGATTGCTTACTGTACTCATTAAATCGGAATATCCCTTGTGAGAATAGAAAAAACTGCATCACAAATGATGACTAAGAAGATAGATTGTACCACTGAAACTGTTGTTTGGCGTCCCACACTATCGGCACCTCCTTTCACTTTAAATCCTTGATAGCATCCTGTTAATGCGATAATGATTGCAAAGAGAGGTGTTTTTGCAACGCCTACTAGAAATGTATTGATCGTCATAACTTGCGGAATACGATCTATGAAAACAGAAAAAGGAATATCAAGATAATATTGTGCAAGTACCATTCCACCGAAAACACTCAAAATATCTGCAAAAATGGTCAAAAAAGGAAGCGCAATCATTAATGCGATGATCTTAGGGAGCACTAATTGATCAAGAGGATTAATCCCGATCGTACGGAGTGCATCCACTTCTTCATTCACCATCATGGTTCCTATTTGTGCCGCAAAAGCAGAGCCTGTTCGTCCCGCAACGATGATAGCAGTCATAAGAGGCGCAAGTTCTCTTAACATAGAGATGGAAATAAGTTCGACGATAAAAATATTAGCG